>NZ_JEYB01000006.1:0-108629 GCF_000582255.1 Acinetobacter sp. 1566109
GCCTTGCTCCCGTTCGTGCCGATGACCTTGGTGCTGTACCCATTAAAGCCCTCATGCAGCGTAACCCAAGTGTAGATTGGGAACAGGTCGATGATGTGATTTATGGCTGTGCCAACCAAGCCGGTGAAGACAACCGTAATGTTGGCCGTATGTCAGCACTGCTTGCTGGTTTACCGTATCAGGTGCCGGCAACCACCATTAACCGTTTATGCGGTTCATCACTCGATGCGATTGCTATTGCTGCCCGTGCCATTAAAGCAGGTGAAGCGAACTTGGTGATTGCAGGTGGTGTGGAAAGTATGAGCCGTGCCCCCTATGTGATGGGTAAGTCTGACAGTGCTTTTGGCCGTAGCCAGAAGATTGAAGATACCACCATGGGTTGGCGTTTCATTAACCCCAAACTTAAAGAATGGTATGGTGTAGACACCATGCCCCAGACTGCCGAAAACGTCGCTGAACAGTTCAACGTCAATCGTGCAGATCAGGACCAGTTTGCCTTGGTGAGCCAACAACGCACCGCAAGCGCGCAAGCCAAAGGCTTTTTTTCTAAAGAAATCGTGCCAGTTGAAATCCCTCAGCGTAAGGGTGAGGCTGTTGTGATTGATACTGATGAACATCCACGTGCATCCACCACACTTGAAGGTTTAAGCAAACTTAAACCTGTTGTGAAAGCAGATGGTACAGTTACTGCGGGTAATGCTTCAGGCATCAACGATGGTGCGGCAGCTTTACTGATTGCTTCTGATGATGCAGTTCAGGCTTACAACCTCAAACCACGTGCCAAGATCATTGCTTCAACAGCGGTGGGTGTAGAACCACGCATTATGGGTTTTGCTCCGGCACCAGCCATTAAAAAATTACTGAAACAAGCCAACCTGACTTTAGAGCAGATGGATGTAATTGAGCTGAATGAAGCCTTTGCTGCACAGGCTTTGGCAGTGACTCGTGATTTAGGTTTGCCAGACAACTCTGACAAGGTCAATCCAAACGGTGGAGCAATTGCATTGGGCCATCCACTTGGTGCCTCGGGTGCACGGCTAGTCACTACAGCCTTGAACCAGCTTGAACAAACAGGTGGTCGTTATGCCTTGTGTTCAATGTGTATTGGTGTGGGACAAGGGATTGCACTCATTATTGAACGTGTTGAAGCACTTTAAGGAGAAACAAATGCCATCTTTTCAATCTGCCGATGCACAAATTAACTATCAAACTTTTGGCGAACCTTCTTCCCCTGCTCTGGTGTTTTCCAATTCTTTGGGCACTAACTATGGCATGTGGCAAAAACAGTTTAATGAGTTAAAAGATCAATTTTTTGTGATCTGTTATGACACTCGTGGTCACGGTTCATCATCTACGCCTGACGGTCCATATACTGTAGAGCAATTAGGTGAAGATGTTGTCCGTTTACTCGACCATCTAAATATTAGCAAAGCTGCTTTTTGTGGTATTTCAATGGGCGGTTTAACAGGTCAATGGCTTGCGATTCACTACCCTAACCGTTTTAGTCATGTCATTGTTGCAAATACTGCCGCTAAAATCGGACAAGAGCAGGCGTGGCTTGACCGTGCAAAATTAGTACGTGAGCAAGGTTTACAGCCAATCGCAGCTACAGCAGCTTCGCGATGGTTTACAGATCCCTTTATCCAAAGTCATCCTTCAATTGTCAACAACCTGTGTAACGACTTAAGTGCTGGCAGCGCAATAGGTTATGCCAATTGTTGCGAGGCTTTGGCTAAAGCGGATGTCCGTGAGCAGTTAAAAGACATCAAAATACCTGTATTGGTGATTGCTGGAACTCAAGACCCTGTAACGACTGTTGCAGATGGTCAATTTATGCAGCAGCGCATTCCACAATCACAACTTGCAGAGATAGACGCTTCTCATATTTCCAATGTAGAACAGCCTGAAGCTTTTAATAAAATCCTAAAGGATTTTTTATTAGGCTAATTTAATGATTCAAAAAAAATGGCCTATAGGGGCCATTTTTTATATCTGCATTTAGTTTTTAAAATTAATAACGAATCATCACCGATTTTAATTCGGTGTAATCTTCAATAAATGCATCTGAAAACTCTCTACCAATTCCTGAAGCTTTCACACCACCAAATGGAACTGAGGGATCTAAGAACGTATGCATATTGACCCACAAGGTCCCTGCTTCAATTTTAGGAATTAAACGCAAAGCTTTAGACAAATCATTTGTCCAAATACTTGCGGTTAAACCAAAGCGCGACTGATTCATAAGCTGAATAAGTTCTTCATCAGTTTCGAATGGCATTACCCCGACTACTGGACCAAAAGTTTCTTCTGAAAATAAAGGATCATTGGTATTTTTAAAGGAAATTAAAGTCGGTTGTACAAAATATCCTGATCGATCTAAAGCCTCACCTCCAGCAATAATCTGGTTGTTGGCTTTAGCCATATCTAAATAATGTTTCACTTTATGAAAGTGTGGCTGATTAGAGAGTGGACCAAACATACTTCCTTCATCCATAGCCGATCCAATTTTTAAACTAGAAAGTGCTTTAGAGAGTTTTTCGACTAGTTCATTATGTTTTGTATGGTGTACAAAAAAACGCTCTGGGGATGCACAAACTTGACCTTGATGTACAAAAGTTGCTTGCAACAAAGTCGGTAAAATCTCATCAATATTTGCATCGGCTAAAACAGCTATGGCATTTTTACCGCCCAGCTCCAGACTTACACGGGTTAAATCACTACTCATCGCAAGTTTACCGATGGCAATACCTGTTGGTACCGAACCTGTAAATGAAACTTTCTTAACGAGTGGCGACTCAATTAAATATTGCCCTGTATCTCCCTTACCTGTAACCACATTAATCACACCTGCCGGAATACCTGCCTTAATGGCAAGTTCAGCTAAACGTAATAAAGATAAGCTGGCAAACTCACTTGGTTTAAGCACAATGGTACAACCAGTTGTCAAAGCTGAACCTATTTTCCAAACTCCAATCATCAGTGAGAAATTCCAAGGCACAATACCTGCAACCACGCCAATAGGCTGTCTTAAAGTAAAGGCCGTATATTTCTCACCTTGCATAGAAGGAATAGAAGGTTGCATGGTTTGACCATTAATTTTGGTTGCCCAACCTGCAAAATATCTTAAGAAAATAACGGATTGTGCGACTTCAAGATGACGGGAAATATTGATAAGCTTTCCGGTGGATAACGACTCGAGCTGTGCAAGTTCTTCACCATGTTGCTCAATTAAATCTGCTAACTTATTTAGTTTAACGCCACGTTCATACGGCGTCGTTTCAGCCCAAGCATTTTGAAAAGCATGTTCAGCACTTTTCACGGCGCTTTCGACATCTTGTTGACTACCGATACTAATTTGAGCAACCACTTGTTCAGTCGATGGATTCACAATATCCACTTTATCCAAATGTTCAGCAGCAACTAATTTTCCATCAATAAAATGTCCATGTTGACGTGCCATAAATTGCTGCACGCTTTGTAAAATCTGAACTTCACTCATTTTATTTCTCTCAATTCATTTAAAGGATCTATTAATAGATGTATTGCAAAATTAACTGCCCATAGACATTGGTTTTGTCATCGTAGTTTTGTGTAGCACCACTATGGATATCGTGTTTCGGTTTATAGAGTCCCACTAAAGGAATCACGTTGAATTTTTTATTGACCGACCAAACCGAGAATACATCCAGCTCATGTCCATCTACATTGGTTAAAGACTTATTTACTGTTTTGAACTTATAAGCCAAAGCACCCAACATAAAATTTTCTTTCAAATTCATCGTGTAAGAGACTTGATGAATATCTGCATTTTTATTGAATGGACCAGCATAATTTCCGGCAACTTCGCCCTGAAACCAAGTACCGAACCCGACTGTATTGCCATAAAACATTGGATCGTATTGGTCGGAAAAATGGCTAAAACGGTAACCTAATGAGGAGGTATATTTTGAAGATAAAAAGTTATAGTTCAGCGCTAAGTAGCCAGCATTTTCTTGTCCATCTTTTTTATCTTGAACTACAAACTCAGTTTTAACTTGTAACTCTGGCAAAGGTTGATAATTCAAACGTAAAGCATAGTTTTTGAGATCTTGTCGCTCTGAAACCTGTTCAGCATCTTTAAGGTCTAATACATTTAAATAAGTAAACCCAACGCCTTTATCTTTAAGCTGATACATCAGATCAGTCACAAAGAGTTCTGGGGAAAATTGTGCTTTATTGTCTGACTTTAGATAAGCCAGCTTTAGCGTTGTATTTTCTTGCGGTTTATATTGAAGCAAACTTGTAAAATCAAAGCTTCGACGAGCTGCCAGATAATATGCTCCGCCCCGATCTAGGGTGCCATCCGCAGGCGCTTTACCAAGATTTAACGCATCACCCGCAATGAAGAACCCATCACCAATCATGATATTTTGTCGACCGATACTTAAATCATAGGTCGTTAACTCATCTTTATTGGTGCCGTCTTTAAAACCAATGATCCATTCATTCACATCTGTTTTACGTTCTTTACCATTACTATTTTGGCCTGCGTCACCATCACCAAATGTTGCCGAGCTAATACCGCTCAAGCTTGCATAGAGCTGATTGTTTTTAAAGGTGTAGTTTCCCTTCGCACCATATTTAAGATGACCTTCTTGCCAATTGACTCTTTCATCATCTAGGTTTTCGCCGTTATAGCTTTTGCCGCTACTAAAAGCCCCAAAAGTTGCTTCAAAAGTTGGCTTAATTTCAAGCTCACCAGCATGCACAGTTGAAAAAAATGAGACAAAGAGAGTCCCTCTCACAACCTGAGAAAATAAATTTTTCATTGAGAAATTCCTTTTTTGCGAACGGCCTAACCGTGCTCAAGTGTGGGTAACTGATTCGTTACCCACTCTAGATCATGCACCCGTTTAGTGATGGTCGTGCTGTGTGTTTTGCTCGTCTTCACCCAAGTTTAAAGTCGGGGTACTGTCAAAGAAGTTCCAAGGTTTGATGAGTGTATTTACCCATTCTGTTGGCATGATTGGCCACTCTTCAGCACGTGCCACATGGGTTGTTCCTGTTGTCATCCACACCACAAGGTCTTTATTTTCAATATTCTCATTGTTGCCAATGAATTGTCCTAATCCTGTGTCATGAGTTGAACGGTTTGAATATTTCCCTTCAGGGTAGCGTTCGTCTGGATTGTACTGAGTCACCCAAATTTGCTTATCCATAAAGTTCAAACGTTTAAATAACCATTCATCTTTAGAGAAATTGGCTCCTTTTGCTACAGGGTGTGTTCCACCTGCAAAAGGAATGAGTTGATAAGAAACCGGATTACCTAGTTTATTTTCTTTGTTGAAATTCGTGAGTAAGCGAATAGTGGATGGATCAAATTTTTCAGCTGCATTTTGCTCATTCGTAATGACTTTACTGTCAATTTGCATTGAGCTTGTACGGACACCACTTTTGTCATTGGCTTTCACCACAGGGTCCATATGCATAAAGCTGTTGTTTTCCCCATCTACATCCATGTCTAAGCGGAAGTTATAGATGTGCTGATGCGTTGTACCCACAATATTATGGTCAATTAAAGTTCCATATTTAGTGTCTTCTTTTGCGTTACTGTCATGCATGGTGCGTGATTTAACACCTTTAACAGCTTCAATACCTGTTGCACCCGCATTAATCCCAATTACACCATTTTGGGCAAATACCCAGTCAAACATGTAATCGTAGTTCCCCACTGTACTAATCCAGCGCACAACAAGTTCACGGCGGGCTTCACTCGCATCTTGGTTGCCAAAAATTTCGTGATGTTTATATTCAGGCCCAGCATAACGTTCAAATACAGCAATCGCATTTGGAATTACTTGTGGTTGGCCTTTATAGTCTGCAATCACGGCATCAAGTAAAACAGCGTTGTCTGGTGCATCTGTTCCAGGAAGAATAGATGATGTGAGTGTTCCCATACCATATTCGCCAGAGTCCAAATAAGATTTGAAGTACCAGCCAATATCAGGGTCACCATATGGAACCACCATTCCACCCAAGTTCCCTTCATACATGACTTTACGCTTAACGCCTTTATCTTTATAGGTCACGGTTGAAAGCTGTAAGCCAACACGAGAGTCTAAGGCCACATGCAAACACCAGTTGCCCCAATGTATGGTTTGACCTGTAATGCTAAAGTTCTTACCCTCAGGTTCAGTAATATTGAGTGGTTTTAGCTTACTTGGTACTGGCTTATTCGACATATAAGGTCGATTTGCCATTGGTACAGGAATGATTGAACCTTCTTCAATCTTAATAATTTTTTCTTTATCTAAATCGACTACGGCAACTAAATTTTCAATCGGATGCGCCCAGTAGTTACCATCACCGACATCAAAGTAAGCAACAACTTTTAATATATTGAGTTGTTTGTCCAAACCATCTTTACCGCCAAAATATCCAACAGTTAGCGGTGTAGCAATCACTTTCTTCACATCGGTAATGCCGCGTTTCCGTAAAGCTTCCTGATATTCTTTACTTGTCTCAATTACACGCTGTACGGCTTCAAAATTATCGAGCAGCACCATTCCATGAGTGTCTTTAAGTACATTCCATTTGGTGACTTGTTGAGTGTTAAGATTAACTTCACCTTCAATCGCTTGACTCCCCTTTAACAAAATAAAAGAGGCAATACGATCTTCTTTAAATTCTTTGTGATTAATAAAGTAATCCCAAACTTTTGCTTTTTCAGGCTCTTTAAGCTTTAACTCGGCAAAACGCATATTTTTATAGGCATATTTCGAGCGGTTAATCACATCAAATGTTTTTTTAATTTCGTCAGAATTTAAACTGTTGAGCGGATGAAAAGTATTTTCAACTTTAAAGGTTTGATCCAACCCAGACTGGAAGACTTCATTAAAAAAATCTTTTCCAATAACAGGTTTACCATCTTTAATTAATAAAGGCACGCTGAGTTTGAAAGGTTTGCCATTCACTAAAACCTGATTTGAGTTTGGCTTGGCTCTAACCACCATAGAGCCTTTAGTAATTGTATAGGTATTGGTAAAGTCATCTTTAATGACTTTAGCGCCTTGCTCACTCATGTTTTGATAAAGTGAGACCATGTCGGCCTTTCCAGCATGAGCAAACGCTTGAGTATTGAGTCCCCAAAAGCTTGCAGCGATTGATAAGTTAAGTGCCAGTATTTTTTGTATGTCATTCAATAATCGTTGTTTACGCATTGGTTTCATCCTTTTCATCTATCCCTGAACTATCTGAATCAGATAGTTAAAATGCACTTCCTGTGAGTGAAATTTATTAGACCAACTTAATAGTTTTATGGTTATTAAGCTTATCTAACCTGCTCTAATGAATTTAATTTCAACACAGTTACATAAGGCTAGCTTGTTCAAGAATGACGTCGGATTTGTCTAAAAATGACATTGAGAGATGAAAGAATTAAACCGACATACCCTCTCTAAATTCTTTAGGAGAAATACCATAAGTCTTTTTAAAGATTTTTGAAAAATGAGCACCGTCCCAAAAACCCCACTTCAAGGCAATTTGGGTAATTGAGCTTTGTTTATTTCTTTTATCAAGCAAATCTGCTTTGACTTTTTCTAGGCGTTTGAGCTGTATATATTTGTTAATAGATAAATTTTCTTGAAGAAATAAACGGTAGAGATGACGTAGCGACACCCCAATATGCTCTGCAATTAATTTAGGGGTTAAATCTGGTTTTGCTAAGTTTTCTATAATATAACGCTCAGCTTTTTCCATTAGATTATTTGAGCTATTAATATTTTTATAATTAATTGTCGGTTTAATTAGAGCAATTAACGCATCTTCAAAAGCATTACCATCTTCAGTTGCGTACCAAAGTTTGATATTTTCAGCAGACATGTTTTTCAAAATATTTTTAAGTAAAAAGCCGCTCATATTTTGAGTAATCAGTTTTCCAAAATATTCGGTACTAATATTTTCTTTCAGTAATTTTTCACGCGATAGATGGACTGAAATCTGGCTGACTAAACCTTGCGGATACATCGAAATTGTTTCGACCGGGTCGACCAAAACAATATCGCCTTCATTTAGGCTTAAGGTTTCATTTTTATACTCGAGCAGCATTTTTCCCGAATACTGCAAAATCAAAAAACAAAAACGATTATTCACTCGATCGATTTCATCGGCTTTTCGGACAATTTTATTGGCATTGTTTTTGATAAAAGCAATTTCGGTATCGCCCAATAAAAAGCACTGAACTTCACCTATGAATAAATTACGGGTCCCGTCAAAATCGGTTTCAAAATTGCCGCACACACTTTTAATATGGTGCGTCCATGTGAGTAATGCATCGCTTACATATTGGTTCATCCCTTACCTCTCTATACATATGCCACCACTCAAAATTTTGCGTTTGTGGTGGTGCACTGTCTTGGCTTATTTGCAATCTTGTTTTATTGATAAACAAATTGTGTGCCAAAAATTCCTTATCCTTGGAATTGTTTTGATGATAGTCAGCTAGATATGAATAAGCTGATAAATCAATTCAATTTATCAGCTTAATGGGACTTATGCTACTCCTGCAAAATCTCTCAGCATGGTAATAAAAATATCCTTTTGTTCCTCAGAATACTTTTTAAACACCTCATTTTGATGGCTATCGGCAATATCAAATAAATACTGCGCCGTTTGTTTACCCTTTTCCGTTAGTGCATATAAATTATCGTGGTCAACCAATAGCCCTTCAAATTTTAGAATTTCAGCTGATCTTTCAACTTCTTGCATTGGCATAGCAATATCACGCGGTAAATCTTCCTTACTTGAAGCAGTACCACTGGCTAAAACGAGCAAAAGACGTGATTCACTGGTACGGAAACCCGAAGCCATTTGCTTAGGAATATAGTCGGTTTGATAAGCTTTAAAAGCACGACTCATCAAATAGCAAACATTATTATATAAGTGCCCATAATGTGTTTGGTCTACGCCGTTCTCTTCAGTTTGTTTAACTTGAAGGCTTGGATGCGGCATTACACAAGAATATGCACCTTGATGGTAAACCAGCGGGCTTCGGCCTTGGTCATGGAAACGAACCACTTTACCAATAATAATCCAGTGGTCACCACCTTCGATCACTTGATAACGTTCGCACTCAAACACCGCAGAACAATTTTCTAAAATGGGTGCGCGTCCTGCGCCAAGTTGAAAATTTGTGTCGGCAAATTTATCAATATTGCGTCTCGAAAACTTATTAGACAGCTCAATTTGCGTGCCTGATAAAATATTGACTGCAAAATGTGTTGCTTCTTCAAATACTGAAAAACTTGACGATTTTTTATCAATACTCCACAAAATAAGTGGTGGATCGAGTGATACCGAGTTAAAACTATTTGCGGTTACACCGACTTTCTCACCTTGTGCATTTTGTGCAGTAACAATGGTAACGCCTGTTGCAAAATTTCCTAATGCTCGTCGAAACTGTAGTGGATCGACCGTAAACTCATCTATTTGTTGTAATACATTCATCATCTTTCTCCTAAACCTTCTCTTACATCCATATAAATCGCGAGAGCATTAGATATCTAAAACTAATCTCGGTGTTTTAGAACGTGAACAGCACACTAATATTTGCTCATTGCTGGCCTTTTCTTCATCAGTAAAATAAACATCTCTGTGATCTGGTTCGCCTTCAATCACATCGCACATGCAGGTTCCACATACGCCTTGCTCGCATGACATTTCGATCTCGATGCCTTCTTTAGCCAAAGCCTGCAAAATGGTTTCACCAGCTTCGACCATAATGATTTTTCCACTTCGCTCAGCCACCACCTCAAATGAATCTCCTGACGTGTCTGTTTCGACTTGGAAATACTCTTTGTGGATTTGCTGCTCAGGAAAATCGTGAGTCGTGGCGAGATTAATCACCCAATCCATGAAACCGACTGGACCACAGGTATAAATATGACTTTCAGGGTTAATATCTTTAATGGCAGATTCAAAAAATGCTCTGTGGCTTGCACCTTCGGATTTAAAATGGAAAGTTGTGTATTGTGCTAACTCACCATTTTTAATTTCATCAACAAAAGCACATTTTTCAGAGCTAGCACCACAGTAGTGAAGCTCAAATGATGCACCTTCATGTGCAAGTTGATATGCCATCGTAATTAATGGCGTAATCCCGATTCCACCGCCAATCAATACACTGTGCTTGGCTTTTAAAAGTGGAAATAAATTTTTTGGCTCACTGACCTGAATTTGCATCCCATCTTTAATTTCATCAAATGCAGAAATCGAGCCGCCACGTGATTCAGGGTCACGTAAGATTCCAAGGCGAAACTTTCCTTCGTCATTTGGATTTTGGCAAAGCGAATATTGGCGCACCATACCATTCGGTAAGTGCACATCAATATGTGCACCGGGTTCAACCTTTGGTAATGCAGCAGAAGTTGCAGATTCAAATTCCATAACTGCAATATTTCCACCTTCCACATGGCGATTTTTAACGACAACATCATAAAGTGTAGTCATGATTTAACTCCCTTTTCATGCTTAAGCGATTGGCTTAACGCATGAATAAACCACCGTTAATATCCCATGTTGCACCAGTCACAAACCCCGCATTTGGACTCGCAAGCAACCCACAAGTTTCAGCAATAAAATGCATACTTCCTAAGGCTTTAACCGGAATATTCTGGATGAACTGTTCCATTTTTTCGTCTGGCACCACACTATGAACGATTGGAGATTCCATTGGTCCTGGTGCAACCGCATTAACCGTCACCCCTTTTGCCGCAAACTCTTTGGCAAAAATTTTGGTTAACGTCACAATGGCCCCTTTGGTTGCCGCGTAGTGTGCACCCGTTGCAGTACCGCCGTTTTGTCCTGCCAAAGACGCCATATTAATGATGCGTCCATAACCTTTTTTGGCCATGTATTGACCAACAATTTGACAAGCTTGAAAGGTGCCGCGTTGGTTAACTTGGGTCACCCAATCAAAATCGGCTGCGGTAATTTCTAATACGGGTGTTGCTTTAGTGACGGTAGCATTGTTAATTAACACATCAAGTTTAGAAAATTTCTCTTCAATCCATTGCACCGCTGCATGAAAATCTGCCTCGACCGAAATATCCAGCTTTAAAGGAAGCATATTTTGGGCATACTGACTTTGTGCTTTGGCATTTTCGGCTTTTTCAAGCGTACTTGCCGACAAAATCACTTGATGACCTTGGCTCGCAAAATATTCAGCAATCACATTACCGAGTCCAGAAGCAGCACCTGTCACTAAAACAACCTGTTTCATGTTACCGCTCCTAAAGAATGTAGCTAATACCAGCTAAGGTATCGGTTGAGTTAACCAAGTTAATGATTTTACGGTTAATCTTAAAACCAGTATCGGCATTACGGGTTAGATGGTACGTAATATCGGCCGTGTAATGCTTGAGGTTTTCTTTACGGAATTCACGTAAATTTTGAGCACAGCGTAAAACGATTTCATCATCTTGATCTTGAATCACTCGTACTCGCGAAATACTGCGTACCGTATTCGCCTTTGGTGCCGTAGAAATTGCCTCACCATTTTCGAGTCGTTCTACACGTAACTTACGCATATGATTATCGTCATAGGCATAATTTAAGTTGTTTTCGTAGTCTGTGAGGTTCGGGTCAATCGGAATGATATAAACACCCTTTTCATTCCATAAATTGAGCCATTCACGGTACTCGCTATGGTCTAACATATCTGCTTCGGCCCAGATGAAAGCAGTGACTTCATTTAATAATTGCAGATTAATATTCATTGCTCTCTCCTTAAGCTGTCATCATCTTTTTCCACTGCTGATATGCTGCACGCATACCTGTTTCAGCACTGACATCACTTTTTAAGCCATCTTCAGTTTTGACTTCGCCCGGTAAACCACGGTTGAGCATGATCCATAAATCATTACCGGCATTGGCACCATGTTGTACGCGTTCCCAAGCCTCAGAGTCATCTGGCGTACCAAAACCAAATGGGCCTTGGAAATGTTCATGCAAACGTAAGCGATATTGATTGGCAATTTGTGGACCGCCATCCATCGTAATCACCGAGTGATGAATTTCTGTTTCAGCAACTGAAATTGGCTGTAACACACGGAAGAACGCCATTGAACATGCAATATTCGGAAATAAATTTAAGTTAAAGCCAGAACCACCCACTGCACGAACAATACGGCGTACTTCTAACTCTTCATGCCCTTCGTCACGCAAAGCTTGAGCCAAGTCTTCGAAACGCTCTTGAATTGGTCGCTCCATTAAGTCTTCTTCTAAATCAACCAGTTCAGGAATCATCACCATGACACTGTGACCGTTGCCTAAGTCTTCAACAAAGCCAGGCTGGTTTTCGAAGTTAAAGAGTTCTTCGGTTTTTTCATCTACAGAACTTAAGAATGATTTGTGTACCAACGGGAAGTGATATGCATCGGTGGTATTTTCAAGCTGGATTTTCCAGTTACCCGGGAAACGGAAACGGTGTTCACCCAACACTTTAATTGGATAACCCGCACCTTGCTTCATAAACAGGTCGATCCATTTTTTTGCTGGCCCAAGGAACTCTTCAAGCGGTTGAATGTCTTCTTTAAATGAAGCGAAGATCATGCCGTTATATTCTTCTACCCGTAGACTCACTAGTGGTAATTCTGATTTATCTAAACAATCGCCGTAACTTTCCGGAGATGGCACACCACGTAAACTGCCATCAAGTGCATAACTCCAACCGTGATATGGGCATACAAAACTGTTGGTTTTCCCTTTTTTATGTTCGCATACGGTTGCTGCACGGTGACGGCAACGGTTTAAAAGTACATGGACTTTCTTTTTACGGTCACGTACCACAACCACAGGCTGTTTACCAATGTTAATGGTTTTATAGCTTCCGCCTTCCGGAATTTCGCTAGCATGCGCAACCCACACCCAAGTGCTATAAAAGATTTTTTCCATCTCTTCATCAAAAATGCGTTCATCTTTATAAAGAGAAGTATGGGCACGGTCACTTTTAACTAAAGCATCGTAATCAATGCCAATGTTATGCGTTGAGATAATACTGTTCATATCAATAGTCCTTTTAAATATGTCCTGGGTCATTCCTGGGAAGGTACCGGCAACTCGGCTTCACTGTGCCAATGCGATACCGGACGACTGAAAATATTCTGTGTTTGGAAATGTTTAATTTTCCATGTTCCATCTGCTTGCTTATGAAACTTCACCTTGAGCTTTGCCGCATTCAGATGACTCCGGCCATCTTGAAAAGTTGAAGTTTGCAACATCAGCCATGAAGCATTTGCATCATTTTGATTTACATAAATTTGTTCTGAATTTACAAAGTGTGCATTCATGACAAAGTGAGATTCTTTTTGGGTATAGCGTTTGAACATGTCGTAAATCGACTGCCAAGAATCATAACGACCAAAGGATTTGGAATATTTGTCACCAATACCTTCCCAAATACAGTCTTGATCAAAAAGATTCATCAACTCATAAAGATCTGTATTTGCATTGAGCTCGTCGCAGATTTCCATATAACGGTTTATGCAGTTACGAATGGCATTAAGTGCTTCCAACTGTTCTAGCCGTTTTATAATTTCTGCAATATTCACTTTGTCAGTCATTGCGGTCGCCTTAACGTTGAATAATCAATTCACGCCCAACACGAGCTTCAACTTTGCAATATTTCCAAAGTTTGTATGGCCCTTCACCCACCACGGTCGTTCTAAACAAGTTACAAGCTGCATGTACTGTCTCAATATCCGGAACATCTGCAAGCAAATAAGTGGTCCAAGGCCAGCCCGTACTTGCACCCACCATGCTTTGGTCATCATCAAGATTCCCAAAAACATGCACATCAGGTAGGTCATGAATGCCATTCCACATTTCACCAAATGCTGCCCAAACCGCTTTTGCTTCAGCAGGTTCTGCATCAAAAAAGTTCTGGTTAATACCCATGCAAAACAACACGCGTAATGGTTTTTTAGCTTCCATCTCAATATTCCTTTTTCAAAATTTAAACTTATAGATAACCTGGGGTTGGCTTTAACCCGAAACTGACTAAACCTGCATTTTGTAAAGTTGCATCACCCATAAAGGCATGTTGGGTCACCACATTGGTGTCATTTACAAAACGGCTAAATGGATTGTTGGTATAAATCGCTGTCATACCCGCGAGCATTTGCATTTTTCGGGTCACTTTGGCGCAAACGCGAGCTGCATGGGTACATGCCAAACGCATATCACTAATTTGTTCAGCAGTTGCTTCACGACCAGCAATAATTTCATTCCACACAATATCCATGGTTTGATAAAACCAAGACTTTGCCGCCTGAAACTCTGCATCAGCTTGAGCAAACTCATATTGAGTCACTGGGCGGTTTGCAATTTCTGATCCACCCGTAATAGATGCTTTACCCGGTGCTAATTTTTCAAATTCTTCTAATGCGGCAGCTGCAACCCCAATACCCACCACGGTTAATACTTGAGTCGCTAAAGACAGTGATGGATATTTAAAAAATGGCTCGCTGAGTTTTGAGGGTTCGCCACGTACAAAGGTCCATTTCTTTTCGACCAATACATCTTCAACCACCAAATCATGGCTTCCGGTACCTTTTAGGCCAACAGTGTCCCATGTCATTTCGATTTTGGCTTTGTTGGCAGGCATCACTGCCATGCGTGGTAAACCTTGCATTTCATTATTTTTAAGGGGTGAAATTCCCACGCCAACAATGTCAGCGCCCATACAACCACTTGAGAATTTCCAGCGTCCGCGCACCACCACACCTTCATCGGTAATTTCGGCAGGCTGCGGCGGAAAAATACCTCCGGCAAATACGACATCTGGCCCGTTTTGGTATAACTCTTTAAGCGTTTCTTCCGGCAAACTTCCTAAATACGCAGGGCTCATACCGAAACTTGCCACCCAACCCACTGAACCGTCAGCTTTAGATAAAGTTTCGATCAACTCACAAAACTGCCGCGGTGACCATTCTTCACCACCAAAACGTTTAGGCACTAAGGCACGGTAAACACCAATTTTTTTAAGTTTTTCGATAATGTCTTGGCTCACATAGGCCTGATTATCAAATTCACCTGCACAGGCACGCTCACGAATTTCTTGGCACAAAGCATCTAAGTCAACTGCTTTGTCTTGAGAAGCAAACTCCATTTTAGACAACTTATTCATCATCTAACTCCTTGTAATTTATTGCATTGCATCAACACAAAATTTAGCTATTGCACATAATTGCTCATCTTTTTGATGCTTTGATACGATCTGTAAGCCCACAGGCAAACCTTCACTGGTTTCAAGTGGCACTGAAATGGCTGGATGTCCTGATAAGTTAAATGGTCGAACTAAACCGGTTAGGTTCAAAAAAGCGACCGTGTTTTCAGCTTCAGAAACTTTTGGTGGAATTTGTGGAAGTGTCGGTAGAACCAATGCATCATATTTTTCTAATAAAGCATCGAGTTCTTGGTTCAACTGCGCTTTCACAACTTCTGCTTGTTTTACTTGCTCTAAAGTTGTTGCGGCAGCTTTTAATAAACGATTATTTACATCAGAACCAATTAAGCCTGTTTGAGTTAACTCACCAAAAGCTTGCCAGTTTTCATAGTTAATAATCTGCATGCCTGCATCATAAGCTGCTTCAAAATGTTCAACTTTTTCTAAAACGGTCTCTAAATTCGCTTTTTGAAGTGCTTGATAAATACAGTTCCAAACAACCTCATCTGCTTTGACATTGAGCAGCGCAAGCTTTGGTGTACGAGTGCATTCAGCCGGCTTAAAAGTTGGATCAATAATTTGCATGGCTTTTTCAATCATCTCGACTGAATTTGCAAAAGGACCAACGCAATCCAAAGAACTTGACGGCGGGTATACGCCTTCGCGACTTACCCGACCAAAAGTCGGTTTTAAACCAAAAACTCCGCAGCACGCAGCGGGCATACGGATAGAGCCGCCCGTGTCGGTGCCTAGAGTAAAGTCAGCTTGTTTTGCTGCAACTGCCGCGGCTGAACCACTTGAAGAGCCGCCCGGAATAAGTTCAGGATATTTAGGGTTAATAGGTGTACCAAAAGCGTGGTTAATACCTGTAATTCCAAAAGCCAATTCGTGCAAATTTGTCTTGCCAATAATTTCGCAATCAGCTTTTAAGATGTTTTTAACCACCTCTGCATCATCGTGCGCAGGTTCAACTTCTAATAAAGCTTTACTGCCAGCAATGGTTTTTAGACCTTGAATATCAATTGTGTCCTTCACCATCACCTTGAGCTTGCCATTTCCTTTGTGCACACTTTGGCTAATAATATTCATTCACTTTTCCATGTATTTTTATCCATTAATTAAAATATCAGAAAATTTAATGGAATTGTCAAGTAATTTTTCTAATGTGCGTTCAAGGAAATATGCAAAATTTTGTTTATAATAGAATTACCCTTTTTTTACTAAGTTATTGCTTAGCTATGCTTGATCATTTAGAACAATTTCTTCCCAATAAAGAACCGTCGAGTATTCAAAACTTCCCCTTTTTCTGGATTTCCCAAGTTAATGGTAAATATTCACAACTTATTGAAAAATCTATAAAGAAACTTGGCATTGATAATACTCGCCGCAAAATTATTTTAAGTACCAATGCGCTTGGGGAAGCCAGTATCACTGACATTGCCAATCTTTCTACTTTAAAACTCACAACAGCAACAAAGGCTGTATATCGATTGGTAGAAGATGGCATTGTGGAAGTCTACTCTTCTACCGCTGATGAACGGATTTCGATGGTGAAATTAACGGCCAAAGGTGTTGAGCTGGTTGAACAGATTAACCAAATTAGTGTGGTTACCTTAGCGGGGATCCTCAATGCTTTTTCAGAAGATGAACTGCATAACCTAAATCATCAGTTAAAAAAATTATTTGATCTCATGCCATCAAGTTAATTATTTCCATCGACACTAAATTAACTTGGCTCTAGAGCAGTTAAAGCTAGTCTTTCTTTAGCTGCTCACTATAAAAAATCTGCCATCAATAATAAAATTTATTAAATTCAAATATTTATAAAAATAAAACCCTTCCAATAGCTCACTTAACATACTTTTTAGGTATCTAAACATACTCAACAAGTAATGGAATTTTACATATAAAAAGAAAATAATAATTCAATAATCTAGTCAGCATTACTATTTCCGTTTGTGTTAAGTCACCTTCTTCAAGGCCCCTTACCAAACCAAATTCAATCATTTCTAGCCGTTTCATAATTCATTTCAAATGGGGACGTATCAAAAATTTTGAGGATGAATAGAAGCTAGAGATCAATTTCTTTAAAGCGTTTTATACATAAGGATTAAGTGTATGAACCAAAGTAATATCGCTGTTGAAAGGACACAAAAGAAAACCAATGCATATGCATGGTATGTGGTCATACTTTGTATGTTGGCCTATATATTTTCATTTATTGACCGTCAAATTCTGGCCTTGATGATTGAACCCATCAAAGCAGACCTTCAACTTTCAGATACTCAATTTAGCTTGTTACATGGCCTTGCCTTTTCACTATTCTACGCTGTGATGGGCTTACCATTAGCCTATATTGCCGACCGTTTTTCCCGACCAAAACTGATTTCAATCGGGATTATTGTCTGGAGCTTAGCAACAGCAACTTGCGGTTTAAGTAAAAACTTTATTCAACTATTCCTAAGCCGTATGGCTGTGGGCGTTGGTGAAGCAGCTTTATCTCCAGCGGCCTATTCAATGTTTAGTGACATGTTCAGTAAAGACAAACTAGGCCGCGCGGTCGGGATCTATTCAATTGGTGCTTTCTTAGGTGGAGGTATCGCCTTTTTAGTTGGCGGTTACGTGATTAACCTGCTTAAAGGCGTGACACTCATTGAAGTTCCTTTATTAGGTGCACTCAAGGCATGGCAAATTGCCTTTTTAGTGGTGGGGTTACCCGGCATTATTATTGGTTTGCTATTTATTTTGACAGTTAAAGATCCTGCACGTAAAGGACAGCAGCTCAACCAAAGCGGACAAGTTGACCAAGTTAAATTCACGCAGTGCCTTCAGTTTATCAAGAAACATGCAAAAACATTTGCTTGTCACTATTTAGGTTTTACCTTTTATGCAATGGCACTCTACAGTCTGACTAGTTGGACACCAGCATTTTATATTCGTAAGTTTCAACTCGCGCCGACTGAAACAGGCTATATGCTCGGCACTATATTGCTGGTTGCAAATACTTTAGGCGTGTTTTGTGCAGGATGGCTAAACGACTGGTTTATTAAAAAAGGACGCCAAGATGCACCGATGTTCACGGGTGTGATTGGTATTGTTGGCCTGATTATTCCAATTGCATTTTTTACCCAAACAGATCAACTCTGGCTTTCAGTAACTTTGCTCATTCCTGCAATGTTCTTTGCCTCCTTCCCGCTTGTGATTTCGGCAACAGCATTGCAAATGTTAGCACCCAACCAATTTAGAGCACGCCTTTCTGCCCTATTCCTTTTGGTAAGTAACTTAATTGGACTAGGTGTTGGTACAACATTAGTCGCAATTATTACAGATAAGGTTTTTGGCAATCCATTAATGGTGGGTTCTTCTTTATCTATTGTGGGTGGTTTGTCCTGTGTACTGGCTTTGGCTCTACTTTTCAAAGGCTGTAAATCCTTTAGTGAAAGCATGAAGCTTGAAAAATTACGTTAATTGAAGCAACAGCCACTTATAAAAACAGGAGTTCCCTTTAAACAATTTAGGGAACACCACACCAATATTTCACAATACGTAATGCCGAGGACTGGCATATATCTTGGAAATGGATTATGGAATTATTTCACCGCTTTAAACCACACACTTTAGCTTTTGCCACTTTATTTATTATGTGCAGCAGTTCTTGGGCTGCAAATCCAAATCAGCAAACTGAAGATGAGTGGAAATTCACTTTAAAAAATGCCTATATCAATCGTGATTTTGATAATGACGCCCTTAAAGATACCGGTAGTTGGTCTCAGGCAGCATCTTTATTTTATAAATCGAAAATGCATGACACTCCACTAGTCATAGCAGATAAGCCTATCACCATTGGAGCTGATGCTTCCGTTCAATACGCCGTACGCTTGAGTTCAGACAAACATGTCGCAGATACAGTTTTGCCTTTTAATAAAGAAATGCAATCTCAAGCATCTGATTATCTAAAATACGGCGCGACTTTAAAACTAGGTTATGACAAAACTCTTTTAAGTGTCGGTGAACTCTGGCTAGATTTACCTGTAACGGCTGTTGATGCTAGTCGTCAGTTACTCACTTCGTATTGGGGAACCAATCTTAAGTCACAACTTTCAGATCAGCTGTATGCAGAAATTGGCCGAGTTGAAAAAGTCTCTCCACGTAATGAAGAAGACTTTAAAAAGTTTTCCTTTACTGCAAATGGAGTTACTAAAGAATCTGATGGTTTAAATTACATAGATCTGCGCTATCAATTCACGCCGTCTTTGAAGGGCGAATATTATTTTGGTAATTTAGAAGATCTCTACAATAAACACTATGTAGGGCTTGAGCATACGTGGAAACAACCAACTTTTGCCCTGACCTCCAAATTTAAATACTTTAATGCGAAAGATGATGGCAATACCTTTGATATTGATGCTCAGAACATTGGTTTACTTGAAACCGTCAAAGTAAAAAACCATACCTTTGGTTTGGGTTACCAACAAATTATTGGAGAGTCGGCTTACCCTCTACCAGATGGTTTCTTGCCAGAAACCTATTTCATTAACTGGAATGCTACAGGTTTCTTTAAAGAAGATGAAAAGTCTTACCATGTCATGTATGGCTATGACTTTAAAGATTACATTCCCGGCTTAAACGCAATGGTGAAATATGTTTATGGTCATGACTTTAAAGCAGCTAATGGTGAGAAAAACCACGAAACCGAGTCAAATGTGATTTTAAACTATGCATTCCAACAACCATTTTTAAAAGGCGTGGCCCTACAATATATTCGTATTGATTACAACGTAAAACACGGCAATGACTTTGGCGAAGACCGTTTATTTGTTAATTACACCAAAAAATTCTAAATAAAAATTACCCCCTAATTTTAGGGGGCAATTTTTTATCCTAATTTATTGACCAACTTTAATGGTAAAACCTTCATAGCAATACTCATTGGTAACCACGGCCACTGTGGCACATAAGCTTTTACAGGTTGTTTTTCGATAGCTTTTACTAAAGCTTTACACCCTGTTTTGGCGTCTACTTCAAAAGGTAAATGTTTAGCACCTTCATTCATTTCAGTTCGGATGTAACCCGGGAAAATGGTTGAGACTTTAATTGGAGTATCCAGTAATTCAGCACGAATACCCTCGGCCAAGTGAGCAACTGCAGCTTTACTCGCCGCATAGGTCGATAAATGTTTTGGTAATCCGCGCATCGCACTCATAGACGACATGACCACCAAATGACCTGCATTTTGCGCTCTAAAAATTTCAATCGCTGCCTCACACTGTGCTAAAGCAGAGATAAAGTTTGTTTCGGCCGTGGCTCTGTTAATTTCAAAATTACCTTTACCAATACGGCGACCATTTCCGACTCCGGCATTTACAATAATTCGGTCTAAATAGCCAAATTCTTGTTTAAAGGCACGAAAAACTTCAAAAACCTGATCGTAATTGGTAACGTCCAGACTTTTCGCAATGACTTTAATACCGTACTGATGTTCTAGTTCGGTTTTTAAAGTCTCTAATCGGTCTAAACGGCGTGCACAAATCGCCAAGTTATAACCTTTTGCTGCAAATTCATGCGCCATACCTGCGCCTAAACCAGAACTTGCGCCTGTAATTAAAATTGTCTTCGCCATGCTTTTATCCTTATTTTAAATCCATGTCAGTAAATCTGGACGCTCAGCTTTTATAAAATGGTGTTCATTTAAACTTAAAACCTGAGCTTCATTTCCAACTAAACGTAAAGTCGTGAGGCTTGTATTGGTAATTGCCCAATTCAAAGCAAAAGTTCGATTAGGGCTCAGTTCAAGCAGCTTGCCAATTGCTACCGAAATCACACCACCCGAGGTAAAAACGACTGCATAACGAGGTTTGGTTTTTGCCAAATCATCACAAAGTTGCTGTAGCGCCGTTTCGACTCTGCTTTTAAAATGCGGCCAAGACTCATCATATTCATGATGAAAATCGCCGTCGGTCCATCGTTCAATCGCACCCTCAAAGATTTTGGCAAGATACGCGCGAGGGTTATGCTCTTTTGCGACATCAGCTTTTAACAGTTCAGGCTGTTCAAAACGCGGCTCATAACGGGCAAAAACCTGTTGATGGTTAAACTCATTCCATAAATTATTATGATGAATTACCGCATCTGGAAAACATTCTTTCAGTGCAAGCTGTGCAGTTTGTTCATGGCGCTGCATAGTTCCTGCAACTACATAAGGTTGTTCTTTCAATATTTTCTTAAAATATTGGCCTAATAAAGTTGCTTGAGCTTCACCATTTTCAGACAACTCATCATAGTTACTTTTACCAAATGATGCCTGTCCATGTCTTACCAGATAAATTGTGGTCATCTTCTTAAAATACCCTGTATTTTTTGTAGAGATTGCTGAGCAAATTCCGATTCTTGCAATTTTTGCTGCGCGATAAGTTTTAAAGCTCTCATATGTAGTGCATGGATCACTATCCAGAAATCTTTAAATGCAGGGTTTCGGGTCTGTTTATGATAATAACGGTAATAGATTTGCTGAGCGATCACTGCTAAACGGAATACCCCGAAGACTTCATAAAAAGTCCAGTTTTGAGGTTCCAGACCAGTTTTTTGCAAATAATAGTCAACGACTTCTTTGCGAGAGAACATTCCCTTTAGGTGAGTAGGCTGACGGCGTGTTGACCTGAAGATCATATTATCCGTAGGCTCAACCCAATAAGCTAAAGCACTACCTAAATCCATTAATGGATCACCCAAGGTCGCCATTTCCCAATCCAGCACCCCAATCACTTCTGTTGGGTGCTCTGGATTTAAAATTACGTTATCAAAACGCCAATCATTGTGAATAATACAAGTCGTAGAGTCTTGAGGAATATTATCGTTTAGCCATTTTCGGACATATTTAAATGAAGGAACGTTAATTGTGCGGACTTTTTCATAACGTTTATCCCAACCTTCAACTTGTCTACGACAATAGCCAGTACCTTTGCCAAGTTCAGCTAAAGGTGTGTTCTCATAAGGAACTTGATGTAGCTCAATGAGTTTATCAATAACGTTTAAACAAAGCTCATGAACATCTTCTTCATTAAAGCTAAGCTCAGGCGGCAATTTTGCACGAGGAATAATTCCTTCAATGCGTTCCATGACATAAAAATCACAGCCAATGACCGATTCATCCTGACAAAGTGCCACCATTTTAGGAAGTACTGGATAATAAGGTGCAAGGTTTTTCTGCACTGTATACTCACGAGCCATATCGTGGGCTGACTTGGCTTTTGTTCCTTTTGGTGGACGTCGTAAAATTAAATCCGTATTTTCATACTTTAAACGATAAGTCCAATTCGAGGCCCCGCCCGTATATTGAGTAACGACTGCTGGGCCAACCAGCTCAACACCTTGCTTTTTTAACCAGTTTTCAACTGCCCCAATATCAAGTTCTTCACCTTCACGTACTTCACCGCCAATATCAATTACCGACATATTCTCTTCCTTTAAACTTATACTTTCTTATGACGACCATAACCACGTTTGGCCAACTCTAATTTGGCAATCATGCCTTTATGTACTTCATCCGGACCATCAGCTAAACGTAAACTACGTGCTTGAGCAAAGAAACCTGTTAAAGGTGTATCTCGTGAAACGCCTGCACCGCCATGTAGCTGAATTGCCATGTCGACTACTTTTTCTAATACACTTGGAGCCACGACTTTAATTGCAGATATTTCTGTTAAAGCGGCCATGTTTCCTAAAGTATCCATTTTATAAGCAGCATACAAGGTTAAAAGTCTAGCTTGATCTATGGCTACTCGCGCATCGGCTACACGTTCAAGGTTCCCACCGAGTTTTAAAATTTCTTTGCCAAACGCCGTTCTAGACATACCTCTATCAATCATAAGCTCTAGTGCTTTTTCAGCAGCTCCGATACAGCGCATGCAATGGTGAATACGCCCTGGCCCTAAGCGACCTTGTGCAATTTCGAAACCTTGGCCTGCACCACCAATAAAGTTTTCAAGAGGTACTCGAACATTTTTAAAGTGAACTTCACCATGTCCATGTGGTGCATCGTAATCACCAAACACAGGTAACATACGCTGAATTTCAACACCCGCCGTATCAATCGGTACTAAAACCATAGAGTGTTGATGATGGCGATCTTTAGTTTCATCTGGAGTATGCGCCATAAAAATAATGACTTTGGCATTTGGATCACCTAAACCAGACGACCACCACTTTTTGCCATTTAAAACAATTTCATTTCCTTCGATGAGTGCAGTCGCTTGCATATTGGTTGCATCACTTGACGCAACATCTGGTTCAGTCATACAAAAAACAGAACGAATTTTTCCGTCCAATAAAGGCTGTAACCATTGTTGTTTTTGCTGTTCACTGCCATAGCGCCATAACACCTCCATATTTCCCGTATCTGGTGCATTACAGTTAAAAACGGTTGGTGCCAATAAACTGCGGCCAGTCAATTCAGCAATATGTGCATATTCTTGAACAGTTAACCCAGCACCTAGCTTTTCATCGGGTAAAAACATATTCCAAAGGCCTGCCTGTTTGGCTTTAGATTTTAGAGTTTCTAAAAGGTCTGGCCATTGCCATTTTTTCCAGTTTCCATCTGGATTTAACTCATGAACTTCTTCCCAAAATTTTGCTTCAACAGGTTCTATTTCTTCTAAAATAAATTTTTTAGTTCGCTCAGCAAAATCTTGAGCTTTCTTGGAGAGTTCAAACATTCTTTTTCCTTTACATCATTATCTGGTCTTTACATCAACATAACTTGAAACTTAATATGAATGAAATGATTTTATTAAATAATGCATCATGAATAATATTCATAACTTACATGGTCTAGACCTAAGTTTTTTTCACCGAATTGATATTAATTTATATCCGCTTTTTATCGCGATTTATGAGCAAAAAAGTATTTCAAACGCGGCAAGTAGTCTCAATATTACGCAGTCAGCAGCAAGTCATGCTTTGCAGCGTTTACGCCAGCAACTTGAAGATGATGTATTTATACGTGTAGGCAATAAAATGTCTGCTACTCCTTTTGCCGAGCAGATTTATCCAACTGTTAAGCAAGCACTTTTAACGATTCAAAATATTAGCCAACAGAAACATATGTTCGATCCAACAAGCTTAAAAAACTTAAAAATCGCCGTGCATGATGAAATTGAGCCGATTATTCTCCCAAGACTGGCTCAACATTTTCAAAATCTTAATTTAGATTTGCAGTTTGTCAGTATGAAACTCGATCGAAAACATATTATGGCGGACTTGGCGACACAGCAGCTCGATTTCGTGATTGATCTAGAACAATACTTATCTCCAAAAATTACCTTTGATCATTTGGTCACAGATGAGTTCGTTATTTGCAGCCAACTTAAAGAAGTCGATTTAGCTAGTTATATTAATGGACGGCACATTGGTGTTTCATCACGCCGTACGGGTGCTTTACTTGAAGATATTTATTTAAACCAACACCAAAAAATTTCAAGAAATGTATTTATGCGCTGTCAAAACTACTCAACCGCGTTACAAGTCTTGGGAGCCCAAGCCGACGCAATACTCACCATGCCCCGTATGATTTTGCAGCATTTATCTTATAGCCCTAAGATTCGGTTACATTCTCTACCTTTTGAGATGACCAATATTAAAATGGGTATGTTTTGGCACGAAGATTTAAGGGATAATTTAAGGCATCAATTTTTGCGACATGAAATTATTAAACTTTTTCAGTAAAGCAAATTGATCTACTAAGCTTCTATCGTACAAGGATCAGTAATGAGTAAAGATGAACGGATAATCCAGAATCAGGACAACAAAAAAACGATTCGTCATGAAGATTACATTGCTGGCATTGGTAAAGGCATGGCGATTTTAGATAGTTTTAGTAGTAATCAACATCGTTTAAACATTTCTATGGCGGCTGAAAAAACCGGGCTCACCCGAGCGGCAGCAAGACGCCATTTATTAACATTAGAATATTTAGGATATCTTGAGTCAGATGGCCACTATTACTATTTAACCCCAAAGATTCTTAAATTTTCAGGAGCTTATTTAGGTGCAGCTCAGCTTCCAAAAGTGTCCCAGCCTTTATTAAATCTGTTAACTAACCAGACTTCCCTTATTTATTCAGTGATGGTTCTTGATGGTTATGAAGCCATTACGATTGCCCGTAGTGCTGCCCACCAACAAACTGACCGTGTAAATCCATATGGTTTGCACTTGGGTAATCGCTTACCTGCTCATGCAACTTCAGCGGGTAAAATTTTACTAGCACATTTAAGCCAAGAAGAACAATTGGACTGGCTTCAAAAATATCCACTTCAGCGTTTAACTAAATATACGCATGTCGAAAATGATAAATTTTTAGAGTTACTAAAAGAAATCCGAGAACAAGATTGGTGTTATTCACGTGAAGAGCACGAATTAGGTGTCCATGCGCTCGCCGTACCGATTTATGGACAAGATTTTAAAGTGGTTGCTGCCTTAAATATTGTTTCTCCAACCATCAGAACAACTGAAGAATATTTAATTCAACATATTTTGCCGCTATTGCAAGAGACTGCGCGGGATTTAAGACAAGTTCTTTAAATCTTGCTTAGGCTATTTACATAAGATTAATTTTATTTTTGCTTAGGCTATTTGGTTAAATAAAATGATCAGAATGTATACTTAGGCTATTTCTAAAAGTAATTAAATGGGATTTTTAAATAGCGGATGCCATTCGCTTCAGGTTCCGGAAAATTTCCACCGTTCATATTAATTTGAATTGAAGGCAGAATTAATTTTGGCATTGCCAAAGTAGCATCTCTTTCTTGACGCATTTTTATGAATGATTCTTTGGAAACTCGTCGATTTAAATGGATATTGCTTTGTTTTTGAGTTTTTATATCTGTTTGACAGATATATTCGTCACGGCCTTCAGGCTTATAGTCATGGCAAAGAAACATACGCATATCATCAGGAAGTGTATAAAGCTTTTGTACCGAATCATAAAGTGCAGCAGCACTCCCTTTAGGAAAGTCGCATCTAGCCGAACCATAATCGGGCATAAATAAAGTATCCCCGACAAAAATAGCATCACCAATCACATAGCTTAAGCAAGCAGGTGTATGCCCTGGTGTAGGAATGTTATAGGCATCTATTTCCCCTATTTTGAAATGTTCATAATCTTCAAATAGATAATCAAAAGGCTGATTTTCATTGAATTTCTTAAAATCAAAATTATAAATAGCCGAAAATGTTTCTTGTACTACCGAGATTTTTTGACTAATCGCAATTGTACCGCCCAATTTAGATTTTAAATATTGAGCCGCAGTCATATGGTCCGCATGTACATGGGTTTCTAAAATCCATTGTACTTTGAAGTTTTGCGCCAAGACATAATCGACGATCAGATCAGCATTAGTTGTTTTTGTAGTGGCCGAAGCAGCATCATAGTCAAGCACACTATCAATAATTGCGCATTGACGAGTCGCTAAATCCGCAACAACATAGCTAAAAGTATTGGTATTTTCATCAAAAAAATCTTTTACTAGAGGTTGTTGCATAGCTTTAATTTCCTTTATTTAAAATTCGGTAAATAAACATTCCTACTAACATCGCGACAATAAAATAAAGTGCTTCAAAATGCCCTAATCCAATAAGAGTTAAAGCGGGCGCTGGACATATACCTGCTATTCCCCAGCCTATACCGAAAATAAAAGCGCCTACAATTAACCTTTGGTCAATCTGTGTATTTGTTGGTAATTGAATTTGTTCATTAAAAATCGTTTTTGATTTTTTAATGGCCCTTTGAAACGGAATAAATGCCACAGCAATAGCACCTAGCATCACAAACATTAAGCTAATATCCCACTGCCCAAAAATATCTAAGAAACCTAATACTTTTTCAGGATTAGACATGCCCGAAATCATTAAACCTAAAGAGAACAAACTACCAAATATAAAAGCCAAAATGTTTTTCATGACATTACCCCAAAACATGACGAACGATATAAACAGTTAACATGCCAGCAAACATAAAAACTGCGGTCGCTATTATTGAGCGTTTTGATAGCCTGCTCATTCCACAAATGCCATGCCCACTTGTACAGCCTGATCCAAGTCGTGTACCAAAACCAACAAGTATCCCTGCCAGAATAAGTACAAATGAATTGGCTTTAATTTCGATTTCAGGCTGATAAAAGTAACCATATATGAAAGGTGTAATCACGAGTCCTGCAATGAACCAGAATGCAGAACTTTTAAATATATCTCTAGATGGGCTAATGAATTGAGCAAGCAAACCACTAATTCCAGCTATACGACCATTTATATATAAATACCCAACTGTTGCGATACCGAGTAATAAACCACCCACAAAGGCATAGACAATACTTGACATATAAGCACTCTTAACAATATATGTTTTTATAATCTATATTATACGCTGATTCTTTTAGAAATACTTAATATAAAACTTTTGAGTTTATAATTCTTCTTAAAAAGAAAAAGCCCCAAGATTTTGGGGCTTTTATCATTAAATTAGATCTTTAATGCCTAATTGTTCAGGTAACTTTTCCATAACTTTATTTAATCTATTATTTGCTGGAGAGATACAACCTGTGTAATGGCTTAATTTTGTTTCTGTACCATTTGGTTGAATCCAGGTGATGTAATAGCTAGGCATATCGGTCGCAGTTTGCTGACAACCTGCAGTTTTAGATTGGGTTCCTGTTTGCGGACGATAAGTTTTTAATTCATCAGCAAGTTTTTGATAATCTTTTACGCTACCTTGAATTTCTTTAACGCCAATTGCTTTTGTATATTGCTTACCTTCAAAACGAATTAAACCTGTAGGTGTTACTTCTACTGAGTAAATTGGGCATGCGCCGAAACATGGACTAGAAGCATAACGAATGGTTTCTTGTGTATTAGGTGCTTGTTGAACAGAAGCACAACCCATTAAAGCCAAACCGGATAAAGTTGCAAGAACTAAAAATCTCATTACATCACCTATTATTATCAAGTGGCATTAATCTAACAAATCATATGCAAATTGTCATTAAAGACTCATTTTTCATAGTATTATTTACTATTACTTAGGCTATTTTTAGTTATCAAGAAAATTAAAATATAAAGCACATAAAAAAAGGCCCATCGTTAGATGAGCCTTAAGCCAATTAAAGCTTAAATTCCTGAAATACAAATTATTACTGGGTAGTAATAACCTGCGCCGACCATTCTATCTTAATGCAATACATTATTTAAATATAATATAAGTATATATTTACGCTCGTTTTTCCAACAAAAAAAACCTGTTTTTTAGAGTTAAAAACTCAATAATGTTTATTTTTAATTAAAATTCACAACTTTAAGTTAAACGAAACTTAATAAATTTTGAAATTTTATTTATAGGTAAAACATTATAAAAAAATGCTTAATAGTTCGGCTATATCTAGTGTTCAGGATGAATCAATTATAGGAATATTTTAAGTTTAGCAATAACTTCAAGCACTTTTTTACTATTTGGTAAAGCTATCTCACTAAAATTACAGAATTTACGCAAACACTCTAATAGAAAAAAGATATTAAAAAAATAAGGGCAAAAGAAAATTTAACCTTTTGCCCTCTTTCATTATTTCTCTAAACTATATGCGATCACATAATCACCATGGTCTGGGGACTGTCGTGCACCACCCGCGGTAACCACTATATATTGTTTACCTGTTTTAGGTGAAACATAGCTGATTGGTGTACCTTGACTACCTACTGGCATACGTGACTTCCACAGCTCTTTACCTGTAGATGAATCAAAAGCACGCAAGTAATAATCTTGAGTTGCAGCAAAGAAAACTAAACCACCTTGAGTTGCCATTGGCCCACCAATAGTTGGCATACCAATCGGTGCTTTCAAGCCCATCTTAATACCAAGTGGTCCAGTGTCCTCAACTGTACCAAGTGGTACTTGCCATGCAATCTGACGAGTTTTCATGTCAATTGCTGTCATGGTACCAAACGGTGGTTTTTGACAAGGAATACTTAAAGCGGACATAAAGCGGTTTTTATTCACTTTATATGGTGTACCTTTCATTGGTACAGCACCCATACCTGTATTTACTTTTTCGCCACCACTCGCCTGAATCTTAATATCTTCAGGTGTTTGTTTAATGAGTTGAACCCATAAACCAAGACGCATATCGTTTACGAACATGTAACGATGTGTCGGGTCAAAAGCAATACTACCCCAGTTCATGCCACCTAAAGAACCAGGGAAGCTTAATGAAACATCAGTACCCGGTGCAGTAAATAAACCTTCGTAACGCATTGACTTAAAGTTAATACGACACATTAGTTGGTCAAACGGCGTTGCACCCCACATATCTGACTCAGTTAAAGTCTGATTACCAATTTGAGGCATTTCAACAGAACGTGGTTGAGTTAAACTGTATTGCTCACCCGGAATATTTGCCGCTTTCACTGGCTGTTC
Source organism: Acinetobacter sp. 1566109 (assembly GCF_000582255.1). Lineage (NCBI taxonomy): Bacteria > Pseudomonadati > Pseudomonadota > Gammaproteobacteria > Moraxellales > Moraxellaceae > Acinetobacter > Acinetobacter sp. 1566109. The sequence goes on from NZ_JEYB01000006.1 coordinate 29,658, forward strand.
AATTACTTTAGTTAGCGGTTTACCAGTTATGCGGTCAAGGACAAAGAATTGACCTGATTTGGTTCCAATCACAACAGCTGGCTTAGTCGTACCATCTTTTAATGGAAAGTCGACTAGACTTGGTTGCATTGGTAAGTCAAAGTCCCATAAGTCATTATGAACAGTTTGATATACCCACTTTTCTTTACCCGTTGTCGCATCAAGTGCCAAAACAGAAGTATTGTATTTGTGATCTAACGGATTACGGTTACCCCCCCAAATGTCGACAGATGAACTACCCATCGGTAGGAACACTGTATTCATTTGTGGATCATATGACATTGCAGCCCAAGAGTTTGCCGAACTACGTTTATAGGTTTCACCCGGTTTAAGAACATAGTTAGGGTTTGGATTACGCGGGTCAAATGCCCAGCGAAGTTTACCCGTAATCACGTCATAACCACGTATTACACCACCCGGCATATCTGCTGCCACGTTGTCGGCAATACGGCTACCCACCACAATAGTTGTTCCAGCAATAGTCGGTGCAGAAGTCACTTCAAAACGTGGAGCCTTAGTCCCACCGCCTAAGCCTTCGAGTAGATCAACTGTTCCATTTACCCCAAAGTCCGCACAGCGCTGACCATTATCTGCATTGACTGCAATTAAACGGCCATCTGGCGTATTGGTATATACACGGCGTGGACAGGCTGTGTTGCTCGCAACAGTAGTGACCGGAGTTGCACCAGCTAAAGTTGGTTGTACAAGCGTTTTTGTTGAATCAAAGTATGCAACACCACGGCAACGCTCCCAAGCATCGGCTTTAGAGTTCACCTCAGCTTTCCAGAGTTGTTTGCCCGAGTCAGCATCTATCGCAAAAATGTTGTTATGTGGCGTACATAAAAAGACTTTATTTCCAACTTGTAGCGGGGTCATTTGGTCTTCAGCACCATTACCACTACCCGTTGTAAAATCACCTGTTCTAAAGCGCCATGCTTCTTTTAGTTTATGAACGTTATCTCGGTTAATTTGGTCGAGAGCAACAAAGCGACTACCGCCCGTATCGTTTCCATAATTTTCCCAATTCACCTGTTTTTTTGCAGGGTCAACTGGTACTAAAGGTAGTTTTTCACCTGAACTTGCGACCGTTGGATGCGGTTGGAACATTTGGTAGAGCGCAATCAACATTCCCACAACAACTAAGCCACCTACTGCATAGGCTGAAGATGCCAAACTAGTTTGAAATTGGTAGCGTCGAATTGAAGGTAAGGTAAATAACAACGCAGCAAAAAGACCAGCAGGAAACATTAACCGCGAAAATAACGGCCAAAATTCCCATCCAGCATCAATGAGTGACCAAATTACCGTACCAACAAAAACAGCCGCAAAAATCCAGACGCCCAGCGCTTTTTTTCGGAAAATACTAATTGCTGAAATGGTTATAAACAGTCCTGAGATAAGGAAATACCAAGAACCACCGAGAGATACTAGCTTTCCACCGCCCACGATATAAAAAATACCAGTAGCCAATAAAGCTAAACCTAAAATAAAACACCATATTTTGAATAAGATATGAAACTTAGAATCTGACTCAGACATAGATCCTACTCCACATATACTGAACCCGAATAGTTCAAGCATTTGGGCCAGTTAAACTATGTCTAACCAGCCATCAATATTATTAAAAATTAACTTTTACACTCAGGCCTGCCACCCAAGCATCATCGACTTCTTTCACACCAGCAGGTTGATGGATATATTGAATATTTGGTCGCAGCATGACGGCCGGAGACCATTGATAGGTATAGTTCAACTCGACATTTAACTCGTCGTCTTGAATTGGAATATAGTCAGATGCAATCGGATCATAGCTATAGTATCCGCGGCTTTCGTTTGTCGCGATCTGTTTATCTTTAGCACGATCATTGACTACATAATTGGCAATACCAAAACCAATCGAATCATTTGGACGGCTATCAAACGGTCCCTTATACCAAAGAGCAAGCTGTTGCGTACTTTGAACAAAAGTCGTTGCTTTATCATTTACAACGCTGTTAAAACTGACATATAAACCGCGTTTCGGATCTTGGCCATTATTCGTAAGTTGTTGCTGTGCATTAATCCAGAAGCTTTGTTTTCCGTCATGCACTTTACCCGCAGTTTTAATATCATTTGCTTCTGCGGTTGAGTACAGCGCACCTACTTTATATTCACCCGGTAAACCATTAAAAGCAGCAAGTTTTGGTTTCCATGCAAGTTCAACTGGTATGGTAGCACCCTTGACGTTATTCATATCCAGATTAAAACCATCACTGTTTGATTCAGTTTTAATATTGTCTGGATTGACCTCATACACACCAACACCTAAAGTCCATTCAGGTGCAAACTGATATTTAACGTTTGTCGCCCAAACACCGACTGGTGAGTTATACCAAATTGAACCAATTGATTTTCCTAACTGCCCACCGCAAAGCAATAAGTTCTGAAACTCACATTGAGAACTATTAAAGTCCTCTGACATTCCCATACGACCAAATTTGACCTGTACAGTATTATCAACAAAGCCTTTCTTTACCCATGCTTGAGACAGACGCCAGATTTTACCGCGACCATAAATCTCTTGTGCATTACCTAATTGGCTAGAGCGTGGGTCTTTAATACGCTCTAAAGTAAGCGCATTACCATCACGTTTAGTCACAACGAGACTCGCTGTTGTATCTTTCCATCCAGCGATTTTTTCTAAATCAAAGTTTGCACCTAAAGAAAGCTGTGCAGCGTTTTCAAAAGTATTATTGTCGTTGTAACCACCATCTAAGTTTGTAGCAGCTTGGCTCATAATAGAAGCAGTAAATTTATAGCCCTGTTGCTCTAATTGCTGGCGTTTTCCATTCCAATCACCAAGCAACCATTGACGGTCTTGTGACCACGGCTCATTTGCAAGTGCAAATTGGCTGCCCAATACAGCAATTGTTAGCACACTCAATTTCATTACATTTGGCATTTCAAGTCCCTTTTGTCTTTTCTGAAATGCGCCCCTGTTTTGAGGCGCTTTATTTTTTGTTATTTAACTTGCACAAACCCGAGTTCAGATGTAGCACCAAAGCGATCAGTCACATTTGCTGTAATTGAGGCAACTTTGACTGTTGGTTTCCAATTGGCTTTTGCTTTACCTTCGGTATCTGTAGCTACTGTTATTGTTCCTAAATATTGCTCAGCTTCTTTTGATACTGTATTTTGGTTGCCAAAAAACTCAACTTGATAGCGTTGATTTGGTAAGCCATTAACTTCTACTGTAACTGAACCTTTATTCGCTGTTAACTTAGGAGCTTTAATACCCTGATTCGGCTGAGCATTACAGCCTTGCTCATTTGGCTGAGTACATGTCTTTTGAAGCTTAGATGGTTCAATCACCACACCACCACCACGAGAGCCAACAAACCCTTCATGCTCAAGTGCAGGTACTCCAAATACAATTGCCCCTAAACGCTGATCTGGTACACATGAACCACCTGCTTCACAACGTTTAATATCTTTACCATTGTCCCAAATCAGGTTTTTAGTTAATGTAATTCTTGCATTTGCATCTTTTTCAGAGCGGATGGCTACACCAATACGGTTACCATGTACTTTATTGCTATCAAGAATGTTGCCATCACCCGTCATATTGAAACCAATCGAGTTATTGGTCATTTCGTTGTAGGCGATATAGTTACGTTTGCCCCAGTTAATCTGTAAACCATCTGAATAGTTTTCGAATTTATTACCAACTACGGCATTGTCATTACCCCACAAAATTTCAATACCTTGTGATGGTTCTGGATTTGCTTTGGTTGAAACAAAATGGTTATTCGCAATTAAGTTAAAAGCAGCACCACGTGTCAGTTCTAAACCATCTCCATTGTCTTGGAAAATGTTGTCTAAAACCTTATTGTTATTAGTCGTGGTTGCAGTTGGGTTACCTTTACCATCATCACCCGTCAACATAACACCAGCACCACCATAGTTATTACTAATACGGTTATGTTGAATCAGGTTATTGCTTGAGCGGTTAATCAATACCCCAATACAGAAGCGATGAATGTCTAAACCTTTTAAAGTGACATTGTTGACGTCACGTAATACCAACCCCGGTAAAGTCATAGTACGTACATTGGTACCGTACTGCTCAGGGTTTGCACCTGGACAAGCTTTTGCACCTTCGCCTTTAATATAATTTGAACCATCAATTGCAATATATTCGCCAGTTTTATCCCACTGAGTACCAATGATTTTAACTGGGGCTTTAATTTCAGGAAGTGCGCTGTTTAATTTAATCGCATAAGGTGCTTTGCCTACTGCTTGAATCAAGATATCGCTAGCTTCGCTTGGGTTCGCATTGGCTTGTTCAATTGCCCAGCGTAAAGAGCCTTTATTGCTATCGTCTTGATAACGGTCAACCACATAAGTTTGAGCCGCAGCTATGCCTGAAACCATCAAACCTAATGCAAGAGTAGTTAAACGTAATGTAGTCATTTCATCATATCCTTATGATTTATGGGTTTGTTGGTTGAACGGTTTGTAAAATCTGTTTGAGCTTAGTCACATCAATTTGACCTGGTGCAGAAGCCTGACCAATCATGCCAAAGCTATAACTTCCGCCCATATTGGCAGTTGCAACACGAGAAATCGTACCTAATTGGCCCATCGACATCGTCAATAAAGGTTTAGTGGTCTGCTGGCTTACCTTTAAAGTTGCGTTCATTAAAGTGAAAACATCTTGTTTAGATTTAGGCATTACAGCAATTTTGAGAACATCTGCGCCCATTTGATCTTGTTTTAACAAGCGTTTTTCAATTTCATCTTGGCTTGGTGTTTTTTGGAAGTCGTGATTAGACATGACAACGAGCACTTTCTTTTGATGTGCTTTTTGAACAATTTCTGAAACTACTTTTTGATCACGGAACATTTCAACATCTAACCAGTCCATGAACGGATTTTTTAAGTAAGCTTGATAGGTCTTACCATAATCCGCATCACTAATTTCAAGCTGACCTCCTTCGTTTTTCGTACGAATGGTGGCAATCAATGGCTTGTTGCCTAAAATCTTTTTCAACTCATGACCTAAGGCAATGACTTGTTTTGTATCGCTGGCAAAGCTTAATAAATCGATACGGAACTCTGCCAAATCAGCATCTGCTGTGTTTGCAATCACTTGAGCCTGTGCCAGAGCTTGTTCTTTGGTTTTTGCGGTAATCGGAACAATCGTTTTAACAGCTGTAGATGCAGTTTGTGTTTGAGCAGCCAAAACGACAGGTTCAGCATTTGCCTGTGCTGTAAAAAATGGGACTACAAGCAAACTTAGGCTTAATAATGTTTTCATGTTCATAGAGTTCATCCTTAAAAAGGCTACACACATCCTTGAATAATCAGGTGTAGCCTTAGGTGTTTCTTAAATATCAAAAAATACAGTTTCATCATCGCCTTGAATGCGAATATCGAAGCGATAAACAACTTCACCATTTTCTTCAAAACGTTTCGCAATAAGTGTTTGGCGACGTGGTGCCCATTCAATACTATTTAGAATTGGGTCGTTAGCATTTGCCTCAGCTTCATCGTCAAAATAAACACGTGTATGAAGACCTAAGTTAATACCGCGAGCGAAAATGACTAATGCAATATGTGGTGCCTGAGTTGAGCCTTTACGGCCTGCTGTCGCGCCCGGTTTAATCGTATTGAAACTCCAAATACCTGTTTCAAAGTCTGCACCTGTACGACCCCAGCCGTGAAATGCAGGATCAGCTTTTTGCTCCCGTGTATCGGCATGACTTGGGTAGATACCATTTGCATCAGCCTGCCAAATCTCGATAAGCACATCACGTAAAGGTAGACCTAACCCGTCAAACACTTGACCTTCAAGACGAATACGTTCACCTTGAGTCTGGTCTTGTACTAATTGGTTATTAAAGTTGTTTTCAAACACTTCGATATTTGCTTGTTGTGGCAATAACCCAATATGAACGTAAGGACCACCTGTTTGAGATGGAGTTTCTTTTAATTCCTGAAAATTCCAGTTATTCATGCTCGTGCTCCCGATTAAGTCAATTCATTTTCGAAGTAAGTCGCTCGACGACCACGCAAAGTGATGTCAAAACGGTAACAACGGCTATCGGCTTCGATAAAGTTGTTTTTATCTTCTAGCGCAATCAAGGCACGACGTTGATCTTCAGAAGGAATTGTTTTTAAGATCGGGCAAGTGTCGATGAGCGTGTCACCTTCAAAATAAAATTGCGAAATCAAACGCTGCGCCCAACCATCAGCAATTAATGAGAAATGAATATGGGCAGGACGCCATTCATTAATACGGTTACGCCATGGGTACGGACCCGGTTTAATGGTACGGAAAATATAAAAACCGTTTTCATCTGTTAAGGTACGACCACAACCACCAAAGTTAGGGTCCATTGCACCAATAAACTTGTCATTTGGATGACGATAACGACCAGAAGCATTGGCTTGCCATACTTCTAGAAGTGCATTTTTTACAGGACGACCAAACTGATCACGAACATAGCCATGAACAATGACACGCTCACCAATTGGCAAACCATCTTTGGCATAGTTCAAAATCAAATCGTTATCTTTTGGACCAAATAGATTTGAAGAAAAATGCGGTGCAGTAACTTCAGTTAAAGTCTCGTTAATAGAGATCAATGCATTTTTTGGCGAACGCAATACACTTGTTTTATAACCTGGCGTATACGCTGGTGGATGATCATCTGTATTACGTTGGGCGTAGGCACCCCAGCTATGTTGTGACATCTTTATCTCCTTAATCCTGTTCTTTCGCTGCAATTGGGTTTACTTCTATTCCCAACTCTTTAAAGACTTCTTCAGCCATGTGCATTGCAGCGTTTGCAGCAGGTAAACCTGCATAGAGTGAACTGTGTAAGATCAGCTCTTTTAAATCTTCTTTGGTTACACCATTGTTGAAACAAGCACGTAAATGCATGCGTAGTTCATCTTCACGGCCCAGTGCCAATAAAATTGCGATAGTCACTAAACTACGTGTATGACGTGGCAAGCCCGGACGCGACCACACCTCACCCCATGCGTAACGGCTAATAAAATTTTGAAAATCTTGGTTAAAGTCATTTAGGTTTTGCAAAGACCGACCAACATGCTTTTCACCTAAAACTTCAGTCCGCACTTCAATGCCTTGTTTATAGCGTTGTTCATCATTCATTGTGATAGACCTCTATTAAGTTGCATCGGTATGCGCAACAAGTGATTTAACAAATACAGCAACAGCCGCAGCAGTCGCTGGAATTAGTAATAAACTGAGAATAGCGGTGAATGACCAATCATTACCGAGTAGCACCGCACCAATCCATGCACCAAATACCGCACCAAAACGCCCAATACCAGTCATCCAAGACACACCCGTTGCACGGCACTGAGTTGGATAGAAGCGTGCACTTAACGCAGGCATCGAAGATTGCGCACCATTAATGGCGATACCAGCACAAAGCACTAATACTGCAAGTAAGGTTGAGTTGCCTAAGCTTTGACCGACCGCAATTGCAAATAGACCTGCGGCAAAGTAGAAAATAGCGATGACTCGGTTCGGGTTGAATTTGTCCATTGCCCAGCCAATGAACAAAGCGCTTACCACACCGCCGAACTGGAACAAACCTCCAATAAATGCAGCACGCTCCATCGAAGCACCTGTTTCACGCATAAGTGTTGGTAACCAGCTTGTCAGCAAGTACACAACCACGAGTCCCATGAAGTAAGTTACCCAAAGTAAAATTGTTCCTTTGGCATATGGCTTAGAAAACATAATTCCAAAGACATTTTTCTTTTGAGCTGTTTCAGTTTTTTCTTCAGGAACGTGAAATGCAGTCGCATTCTGAATTTGTGTTGGCGCAATATGATTTAAGATTTTGCGTACTTTTTCTGGATTCTTACCTTTCACGATTAAGAAGCGGTAAGACTCAGGTAGCACTACAATCACTAAAATCATTAAAATTAAAGGTGACCAGCCGCCGAGCAAAAATAAGCTATGCCAACCATAAGTCGGGATAAGCCAGCTACTAATAAAACCGCCAGTAGCCATACCCAAGTTGTAGCCACAGAACATACATGTCACGAGTAATGAGCGAATGCGGGTTGGACAGTACTCAGAAAATAAAGTGGTGGCATTTGGCATTGCTGCACCAAGGCCAATACCGGTTAAAAAACGTAAAACGACAAGGCTATCCAAGTTGGTTGCATAAGCAGATGCCAAAGTAAAACCACCGAACACAAGCATTGCCACAGCTAAAACAACTTTTCGACCGAAACGGTCCGCTGTCGGACCAGAAACTAAAGCGCCAATAATCATTCCACCAAGTGCTGCACTCATCACCGGTCCTAACTGAGAACGATCAATTCCCCAGTCTTGTGCCAATGCTGGTGCAATAAAGCCCATCGCAGCTGTATCGATACCATCAGTAAAAATAATTAAGAAACAGATGATTGCGATCATCCATTGATATTTACTAAGTGGAGCATCATTAATCAGTGCTTGAGCATCGATGCTTTTGTTTGGTGTAGCGTAATCCTGAGACGCCATATTTGCCTCCTTAAGGCCAATTCCTTTTAAATTACTAAGCGATTAGATTTGCTGAATAAACCTAGTCAATTCCTGTGTAAATCTCTGTGGTTGCTCAATATTAGAAAGATGAGATGCTTCCAGTTTTGCTAGCTGACTGTTCTTAATTGCCTTCTGCATAAATTCGGCATCTGCTACTGTAGTTACCGGATCTTCTGTTCCTGCAATCAGCAGTACTGGAATTTGAATTTGTGCAATTTCATCTCTTAAATCGGCATACGCTAAAGCACGACATGCGTTGGCATAACCTTGTGCTGGTGTGTTTGCCAGACTTTGAATCGTCGTCTGTGCAACAATATTATGTTGATAGTCGAATTTTTCACTGAACCAGCGGGTATGCGTGGTTTTAACCAGCTCAGCTAAGCCATTTTGTTCTACCGATTCAGCACGACTTAACCAAGCTTCAGTCTGACCAATTTTGGCTGCCGAGTTTGCAACTGTAATGCTATTAAAACGATTTTGATGATGAATACCCAACCAAAGCCCTGTAATTCCGCCCATTGAAATGCCACAAAAATGAGCTTTTTCAATATTCAAGGCATCTAAAATATCAACAACATCTTCAGCTAAGTTTTGCAATGTGGTCTCACTAATTACATCACTTTCACCATGACCACGTGTGTCGTATGTAATGACATTAAAATGACTTTTTAACTCATTCAGCTGAGGTTGCCACATACCATGGTCTGTTCCTAATGAATTAGAAAACACAAGCACAGAAGCATCTTTTAGACCATCTATATAAACTGCTAACTGTTTTCCTTGACGATTACGAATAGTCTGTTTCACTTTGACTCTCCTTGTGCTTCTTGCAAAACCGCATCAATCTGTTGCTGAATATTGCCTAAATAATTTTCTGGTTTGAAAATATCTCGTATTTCTTGCTGGCTAAACTGTCCTTTTACTTCATCTAGTTGGCTAACAACATCAAACAAATGCTGGTTTTGTGCTACCGCTGTCTTACATGCAGCTTCAACTAAATGATGAGCATTTAAACGGCCAATCTTGGGAGCAAGTGCCATCATCACAGCTTCTGCCATAATTAATCCGTTGGTACACTCAAGGTTCTGTTGCATATGCTCAGCATTAACTTCAAAACCTTGTAGAACTTCATTAGTACGGCTTAATGCTCCAGCACAAAGCTGAAAGATTTCTGGAACTGCTAACCATTCTGCATGCCATGCACCTAAACTCCGTTCATGTTCCTGTACCATGCTTTGATAAATGCTAGACATCAGCGCTGGTACACGATTCGCTGCTGCAAGTACTGAAGCTGCTGCGACTGGATTACGCTTATGAGGCATGGTCGATGAACCACCACGACCCTTTGCGGTTGGCTCAAACAACTCTGCAATTTCAGTTTGCATCATGAGTGACCAATCGCGTGCCATCTTGCCCGTATTCCCGACAATCATGCCAAGCACACTTGCAATTTCTACAATACGGTCACGCTCACCATGCCATGTACTTGTTGGTACAGTCAGATTCAGTTGCTCCGCAAATGCACTGACCACAAGCGAACCTTGGTCTTGCAATGAAGCCAACGAACCCACAGCACCGCCTAACTGAGCAGTGAGCACACGTGATTTCATAGCTTGTATACGGTCTAAATCACGTTTAAATGCAGAAGCCCAACGAGCAAGCTTATGGCCTAAAGTAATAGGTAAAGCTTGCTGTAACCATGTACGCCCAATCATGACTTGATGGCGATATTGTTTAGCTTGTTGTAATGCTGTGGTGTAGCACTGTTGAAGGTGCGCTTCCATAACACTCAACGCATCACGGCATTGCAAAATACAAGCTGTGTCTAAAATATCCTGACTGGTTGCACCCCAATGCACATAACGTGAAGCATCTTCATCAGTATCTTTAACAATTGCCGTAAGCTGCTTTACAAACGGAATTGCGATATTCCCAGCTAAGCCAGTTGCTACCGCCAAAGCGGAAAAATCAAACTTTTCTAGCGCCTGCTCACCTACTTGAGCAATGGTATTTGCTGCATTTTGAGGAATCACGCCAACTTGTGCCTGCGCTTGGGCTAACGCAACTTCAACCTGAATCATGTATGCGATTAAGGATGAATCACTAAAGATGTCTATGACGTCTTTTTGGTAAAACAAGCTGGCATATAACTGACTCATGATTAGACTCTCTCAATAATCAAAGCAATACCTTGTCCCACACCAATACACATTGAACATAAGGCATAACGGCCGCCTGTTTGTTCAAGCTGGTTTAAGGCTGTAGTCACTAAGCGTGCACCTGATGCACCAAGCGGATGACCTAAAGCAATGGCACCACCGTTTGGATTTACCTTGTCAGAGTTGTCTGGTAAATCTAAATCACGAGTCACTGCCAAAGCCTGTGCAGCAAAGGCTTCATTCAGCTCAATTACATCCATTTGCTCTAAAGTCAGGTTGGTTTGTTTAAGTAATTTTTTAATGGCTGGTGCTGGAGCAAAACCCATAATGCGTGGTTCTACACCCACCGCTGTTGAAGCAATGATCTTGGCACGTGGTTTGAGGTTGTAAGCCTGAACTGCTTCATCAGAAGCAATCAGTAGAGCTGCTGCGCCATCGTTGATGCCTGAAGCATTGCCCGCAGTAACTGTGCCATCTGCTTTCACAACTGGTTTAAGTTTGCTTAAGCCTTCAAGTGTGGTTGATGCACGTGGATGTTCATCGGTATCAATCACAACAGTCTCCCCCTTACGCTGGGGGATTTCAACTGCCACGATTTCTTTAGAAAAAAAGCCTTTGGCTTGCGCGCTTGCGGTGCGTTGTTGGCTCACCAAGGCAAACTGGTCCTGATCTGCACGATTGACGTTGAACTGTTCAGCCACGTTTTCGGCAGTCTGGGGCATGGTGTCTACACCATACAATTCTTTAAGTTTTGGGTTAATGAAACGCCATCCCATGGTGGTGTCTTCAATCTTCTGGCTGCGGCCAAAGGCACTGTCTGACTTACCCATCACATAAGGTGCACGGCTCATGCTTTCTACACCACCTGCAATCACCAGGTTTGCTTCGCCAGCTTTAATCGCGCGTGCAGCAATGGCAATTGCATCGAGTGATGAACCGCACAAACGGTTAATGGTGGTTGCCGGCACCTGATAAGGTAAACCAGCAAGCAGTGCTGACATACGACCGACATTACGGTTGTCTTCACCGGCTTGGTTGGCACAGCCATAGATCACATCATCGACCTGCTCCCAATCAATATTTGGGTTACGCTGCATAAGAGCTTTAATCGGCACAGCGCCAAGGTCATCGGCACGAACGGGAGCAAGGCCACCTGCATAACGGCCGAATGGAGTACGGATGGCATCGATGATATAAGCATTTTTTAATGTCATTTCCCTACTTCCTTACCCTTGGGTCGCATCAATCAAAGTTGCACCTGTTAAAGCCTGTAACTCATCAAAGCTAAGACCTTCTACTTTCTCAATCACCTTTAAACCATCTTTGGTCACATCAATTACACACAGGTCAGTGTAAATACGGTCAACACAGTGTTTACCCGTTACCGGATAAGTCAGCTCAGCCACAATCTTTGGTTCACCCTGTTTGGTCACATGGTCTGTGGTGATAAATACTTTCTTGGCACCAACTGCCAAATCCATCGCACCACCCACCGCAGGAATCGCATCCGGCGCACCTGTATGCCAGTTGGCCAAGTCACCATTCGCAGCAACCTGAAATGCTCCAAGCACGGCAATATCAAGGTGACCACCACGCATCATCGCAAACGAGTCGCCATGGTGGAAAAAGCTGCCGCCTTCTAGCATGGTCACAAACTCTTTACCCGCATTAATCAGTTCAGGGTCTTCTTCACCTGCAGCTGGTGGCGGGCCAAAAGCCAATAGTCCATTTTCAGAATGAAGGAAAATATCTTTATCGTTAGGTAAGTAGCTGGCAATTTTAGTCGGTAAGCCAATGCCCAAGTTTACATAGGCGCCATCTGGAATATCTTGTGCCACACGTTTTGCAATCTGGTCACGGCTGAGTTTCTGGTAGCTCATGTTATTTCTCCTTATTGCTTACTGTGCGGGCTGTACTTGTACAACGTGCTGTACAAAGATACCTGGGGTGATGATGTGTTCTGGATCTAGGCCACCGAGTTCAACCACTTCAGAAACCTGAGCAATGGTGACATCCGCAGCCATGGCCATAATCGGGCCAAAGTTACGTGCAGATTTACGGTAAACCAGATTGCCCCAGCGGTCGCCCTTATAGGCTTTAATCAAAGCAAAGTCCGCCTTAATTGGATATTCAAGGACATAGTTCTTTCCATCAATCTCACGGGTTTCTTTGCCCTCAGCCAAAAGTGTTCCAAAGCCTGTTGGAGTAAACACAGCGCCAAGTCCCATACCAGCAGCTTGAATACGGCAAGCCAGATTACCTTGTGGCACTACTTCAAGCTCGACCTTTCCAGCACGGTACAACTCATCAAACACATAAGAGTCTGACTGACGAGGGAAAGAACAGATTACTTTTTTAACCGAACCAGCCTTAAGCAGTTTAGCCAGACCGTAATCACCATTACCGGCGTTATTGCTGACAATGGTTAAATCTTTAATACCCAATTCAATAAGACCGTCAATGAGTTCAGCGGGTTGTCCTGCGGTACCAAAACCACCAATCAGAATGGTTGCACCATCTTTAATTTGCGATAGAACCTCGCTTAGTGAGGACTTACTTTTGTCAATCATTAGACAACTCCATTGTGCTCATTGAAGAAGAGAAAGGTAAGAGAATAGGCACACTGGGGTAATAAGATAGATAAATATTTCACTCAATCCCGAGTGTTTCCCTTAGATTTCCCTTTTGATTATTTTTGATAATTTTCAGATTTTGATCTAGTAAGCTACATACACTTTTGTTCGATTTAGGATTTTTTTGTTCGACTATCGAACATTATCTAATTAAATTACATAATGATGTTATCTACTTCCGCTATAAAAAAATATAAATTATTTTGAATAGATGTGTAGAAATGAAACGTATACTTAGGCTATTTTAAAATAAAATAGCCTGCTATTAAGTATATAAAATATTAAGATTGTGATTGCAGAATCAAACGCGCAAGTTCTAAATCATCGGGATAAGTAATTTTTATATTATCAGACCGTCCCATAACTACATGTACGCTCTCCCCCATAAACTCAAGCGCGCTTGCCTCATCAGTAATAGTCAAATTATTAATTAGCGCTTGTTCAATCGCCTTTTTAAGTGTCCCAATTTTTGCAATTTGAGGCGTTTGAGCCTGCCACAATAACTCTCGACTTACCGTTTTATTAATCTGCTGTTCTTTATCTACAAGCTTCAACGTATCGCGCACAGGAATTGCCAAAATAGCACTTTGATTTGAACTTATCGCATGCAAAACAAGAGCATTTAAGCAATCAAGGGTTACACAAGGTCGTGCAGCATCGTGTACCAACACCCAATCATCCTCATCTGTAATTTGTGACAGATAATTTAGCGCATTTAAAACCGAATGGACTCGCTCAGCACCACCATTACAAAAATGTACCTTATGCTTTTCGCTAAAAGCTAAAGTAGAAGCAAGAGTATCCTGCGCACCAATTGCTAAGACATAGCCAGCTAATGGAAGCTCAGCTAAACGCTTAACAGTATGCTCTAACACTGTCACATCTTGAATGTATTGATATTGCTTTAATTCAGTTTTGGAAAAACGACTTCCTGAACCAGCAGCAGGAATAACTGCCCATAGTTTAGTCTGGGATATCTGGTGATGGAGGTGTCTCATTAGTTTCCAAATCTACTTTAGCGTTCGGGTCAATATAAATAGGTTTATAATTAGTACTGATCGTACTCATTTGAACAAATGTTTCGTGGGGCTTAACCAAACCAAGATCCAGACGAGCATGTTCTTCTATCGCTTCCGTACCATTTTTTAGGTCGAAAACCTCAGCTGCCAAAATACGGTTTCGCTCTTTAAGCTCATCATTTACTTCAGCTTGTTGTTGAATTTGCTGCATAAGTGCTTGATGAGGAAAATAACCACCCTCACCTAACCAGAACTGATATTGCAATATAGCTACTAAAACAATAACCAGTAGCAAAATAAGTTTGCTTGAAGTGGATCGAAATACTTCTAACATAGCATTAAGAGCTTTAATTAAAAACTTTATTAAGTTTTTGTATTGTATGACAATTTACAAGCGACATGCAAAATTCCTGCAACATTCCTGCAAAACTATGAATGGCCATATTACTTTAAATTGACCATTGTGACATGTTTCATTTTGTCAAAATTAAACTCAATTGGAAAGGAAAATAATGTTTATAAACACAACTGTTTATAAATCAATCTATGCATATAAAAGTTACTGTTAAGAATGATTAAAAACTGCCAATATCATCGAAAAACCAGCAACTACCAACATACAATCTAGCAATAAATCAAAAGTTTTCTCAGACATCTTTATTACAAAAGTTTTGCCAATATAATTGCCAATAATTAGAGAAAAACCAACAGCAACTCCCGCAATTAAAATATTTTGTTTTAAAACGCTTAGTGCACCAAAAGTTAAGCTTTTTGTTACGTAGATACCAAATGAAGCGGCAGCCTCTGTCGCCAAGAGAGCCCCCTTCGTTAAACCGAAACCATTAAAAACTGGGAGTAATAAGGGGCCTGTCGAAAAAACAACACCTGTGATATAGCCCAGCACTCCCCCAGCAATGACCATTTGCCATGAACTAAATTTAAAACTATGACGTTTGGCATAATGCCTAATCGGTATTAAACAGAAGAAAAATACACCTATACATAAGTTGGATAACATAGGTGACATCACCCATAATGTATTGGCTCCGAGTATCGTTGCTGGTATGCCCAAACTTGTAAATAAAAGAAATGCTCTAATATTAAGCTCTTTACGCCACATTATCACACGTGAAATGTTCCCCATAATTGCAGCAATTGCCATAATAGGTACAACAAGTTTGGCCCCAAAAATATAAGCAAGAAT
This sequence comes from Acinetobacter sp. 1566109, assembly GCF_000582255.1. Classification (NCBI taxonomy): domain Bacteria; kingdom Pseudomonadati; phylum Pseudomonadota; class Gammaproteobacteria; order Moraxellales; family Moraxellaceae; genus Acinetobacter; species Acinetobacter sp. 1566109. The sequence continues at coordinate 45,266 of NZ_JEYB01000006.1, forward strand.
TGGTAATAAAATAATTGATGATCCAGTTCCAACCACTCCACTAATCAGCCCTGAAAGAACTCCAATAAAAGCAAGTGCCACATAGATCATAGTCCAAACCAAAATAATTATTCTTAAGAGACTACAATAATCTATGTTTTAAAATCGCACTACGAATTTCATTTATTTTTAATTAATACACGATCACACATCTTTTATACTTTTAACCAATAACCACTTAAAAACTATAGTTTTTTGATTTTTATTTTGCTATGAATTTTAAATCTACCCTATCTGTAAAATTTGAAAAAGCGAGATAAAGATGGATCTTTCTAATATTTTTATTGGTGATACCACATGGGGCTTTGCTTTAGAAATTTTAATAAGATGCACTGTCATGTTCATTATTATCATTAGCTTTTTAAGACTATCTGGTAAACGTGGTATTCGACAACTCTCTTTATTCGAACTGGCTATCATTTTATGTTTAGGATCTGCAGCTGGTGACCCTATGTTTACTAAAGACGTTCCAATTGCACACGCTTTAGTAGTTTTTGTTGCAATCCTCTTTTTATATCGCCTTATCACTTGGGGTATGGTAAAGCACAAAAAAATTGAAACATTGTTAGAAGGAAGAGCTCTTTGCGTCGTCAAAGAGGGTCTTTTGGTCTACAAAGATTTTCAGAAACAAACATATTCTCACGATGAATTTTTCTCAGAAATGCGCCAGCAAAACGTAGAACATTTAGGTCAAGTCAGAACAGCACTGCTTGAATCCGATGGCATTTTGAGCTTACTTTATTATGAGGATGAAGATGTTAAATGGGGACTTCCTTTATTTCCCGATGCCTATAACAAAGCTAGAGTACTTAAAATTAATACTTTTTATTCTTGTATGAAATGTGGCGAGACTAAGGTTTTAAATAAAATTAACCAAGAATGTTCTCGTTGTCATCATCATAGTTGGGCTGAATCTTTAAAAACTCGACGTTTAGGATAAATAAAAAAGTGCTATTCCCAAAAAAGAAATAGCACTTATATTTTAAATATTAATTTGTCATCAATATTTAAATCAGCAAAGTATTATTCAAAAGATTAGTTTAAACCTTTGAACTCAGCTTTACCGCGGTAAACCGCTTTAGTCAACTCTTCAATACGAAGTAATTGGTTATATTTAGAAACACGGTCAGAACGGCAAAGTGAACCAGTCTTGATTTGACCTGCTGCTGTACCAACTGCTAAATCAGCAATAGTTGAATCTTCTGTTTCACCAGAACGGTGAGAAATAACAGTCGTGTAACCATTTGCTTTAGCAAGGTAGATTGCATCTAAAGTTTCAGTCAATGTACCAATCTGGTTATATTTGATCAGAATTGAGTTACCTACTTTCTCATCAATACCACGTTGTAAAATCTTAGGATTAGTTACGAATAAATCGTCACCAACCAATTGGATTTTATCACCAAGAATTGAAGTTAAATAGCTCCAGCCTTCCCAATCAGACTCATCTAAACCATCTTCAATAGAGATAATTGGATATTGCTTAACAAGACCAGCTAAGTAATCAGCAAATTGATTGCTTGTAAAAGACTTGTTGCCCTCACCTTCAAGAATATATTGACCATTCTTGTAGAATTCTGAAGATGCACAGTCAAGTGCAAGCATCATATCTGAACCAGCTTTATAACCAGTTTGCTCAATTGCTTGAAGAATTACAGTAATTGCTTCTTCGTTTGAACGAAGGTTAGGTGCAAAACCACCTTCATCACCTACAGCTGTATTCAAACCTTGTTTTTTAAGAACTGATTTCAAAGAATGGAATACTTCTGCACCAGCACGCAATGCTTCAGCAAATGAAGTAAAACCAACTGGCTCAATCATGAACTCTTGAATATCAACAGTGTTGTCTGCGTGAGCACCACCGTTCAAAATGTTCATCATTGGTACAGGCATAGTCAAAGTAGTTTGACCACGTAAGTTAGCAATATATTGGAACAATGGAAGTTTTTGTTCAGCTGCTGCTGCGTGAGCTGCTGCCAAAGATACTGCCAAAGTTGCATTCGCACCTAATTTAGATTTGTTTTCAGTACCGTCAAATGCAATCATTTTTTCATCAAGTGCTTTTTGATCAAAAACACTCTGACCAACAAGCAATTCATGAATTGAGCTATTTACATTCTGAACAGCAGTACGAACGCCTTTACCCAAGTAACGTGATTTGTCACCGTCACGAAGTTCTAAAGCTTCACGAGAACCAGTTGAAGCACCAGATGGTGCACATGCACGACCAACCACCCCAGATTCTAAGATGACGTCTGCTTCGATGGTTGGGTTACCACGAGAGTCCAAAATTTCACGTGCACGAATGTCAACGATTTGGCTCATGAACAATTCCTCAGTTGAATGAATAACGCGATGCAAGTTCCTGCATCAATGAGTATCTAACTTTTTGAATCCTTTAACTAAAGTATCCAATTCTTTTAGTTGTGCCAAGAATGGCTCAAGCTGCGACAGGCGCAATGCAGATGGTCCATCACATTTTGCTTTGTCTGGATCTGGATGAGACTCTAGGAATAATCCCGCTAAACCTGTTGCCATACCAGCACGCGCCAAAGTTGTAATTTGAGCACGGCGACCGCCAGCTGAGTCAGAACGACCACCTGGAGTTTGTAAAGCATGAGTCACGTCAAAGAATACCGGTACATTCATTTCTTTCATGATGTCAAAGCCAAGCATATCTACAACTAAATTGTTATAGCCAAATGCTGAGCCACGCTCACAAAGAATAAGTTTGTCATTTCCAGCTTCCAAACATTTATGCAAAATATGACGCATTTCATGAGGAGCTAAAAACTGTGCTTTTTTAATGTTGATAATAGCTTGGGTTTTAGCCATTGCTTCAACAAGATCAGTTTGACGACTTAAAAAAGCTGGAAGCTGGATAATATCAGCGACTTCGGCAACTGGTGCTGCCTGATATGGTTCGTGAACGTCGGTAATAATTGGAACATTAAAATGCTTTTTAATGTCACCTAACCATTCAATACCCTTTTCAAGTCCAGGACCACGGAATGAATGCAAACTAGAACGGTTTGCTTTATCAAAGCTCGCCTTAAATACATAAGGAATATCTAGGCGTTTACAAATATCAATATAAGTTTCAGCAATTTCAAAAGCTAAATCTTTTGACTCAAGTACGTTCATTCCGCCAAATAATACAAATGGCAAATGATTTGCCATTTGTATATCGCCTAAACGTACAACTTCTTGTGGTTTTAATTGTGGCATTTAAACTTTCCCAGTTTATTTAAAATCGCATTACTTACTTTTTTGATGCTGTGTTTTTGCAGCGTCAATAAAACTAGCAAATAATGGATGTCCATCACGTGGTGAACTTGTAAATTCCGGGTGGAATTGTACAGCAATAAACCAAGGATGGTCAGGAATTTCTACAGTTTCAACCAAATGTTGTGCTGAAGAATAACCAGAAATCTTCATGCCCGCTTTTTCAATCGCCTCAATGAAACGATTATTCATTTCATAACGATGACGATGACGCTCAGTGATTTCAGCTTTTCCGTAGACTTCACGTGTTTTTGTGCCTTCAACCAATTCTGATTTTTGTGCACCTAAACGCATTGTTCCGCCTAAGTCAGACTCAAGGCTACGCTGTTGTAATTCACCACGCTCATCTAACCATTCAGTAATTAAACCAATGAGTGGATATTTTGTAGAACGGTTAAATTCTGTAGAAGATGCTTCTGGCATACCTGCAACATGGCGAGCATATTCAATAACTGCCAATTGCATACCTAAACAGATTCCTAAGAAAGGAATACGATTTTCACGTGCGTATTGAATAGCTTTCATTTTGCCTTCAGTACCACGTTCACCAAAACCACCTGGTACTAAAATTGCGTCAGCTGTACTTAAAATAGATACGTCTTGGCTTTCAAGCTCTTCAGCGTTGACATAATCAATTTGTACTTTTACACGATTTTTAATACCCGCATGTAACAATGCTTCGTTTACAGATTTATAAGCATCTGGTAACTCAACATATTTACCAACCATAGCTACACGTAAAGTGTATTCAGGGTTCAGTAATGCTTCGACTACATTGTCCCAATCTTCTAGATTTGCTTCTGGAAGATCATTAAATCCAAAACGCTCACAAATTAGATCATCAACGTTTTGTTCATAGAAGGTACGTGGAATTTGATAAATCGTTTTTGCATCTTTACATACCACTACAGCACGTGCTTCCACGTTAGTGAATAATGCAATTTTGCGTTTAGTATCAACATCTACATCATATTCAGTACGGCAGATAAGAATGTCTGGCTGAATACCGATTGAAAGTAACTCTTTTACAGAATGCTGAGTTGGTTTAGTTTTTAACTCTGCTGCCGACTTAATATATGGCAATAAAGTTAAATGCATAAGCATGGTACGTTTATGACCAAGCTCAACCATTAACTGACGAACCGATTCCATGAACGGTAAAGATTCGATATCACCTACGGTGCCACCAATCTCTACGATAGCAACATCGTAGCCTTCACCTGCGCGAAGAACACGTTCTTTAATATTATCGGTAATATGAGGAATAACCTGAACTGTACCACCTAAGTAATCACCACGACGTTCTTTATTTAAAACGTCTTGATATACACGACCACTAGTGAAGTTATTTAGTTTGGTCATTTTCGCGCGACGTAAGAAACGTTCGTAATAACCCAGATCCAGATCGGTTTCTGCACCATCTTCGGTAACAAAAACTTCACCATGCTGGAATGGGCTCATTGTCCCTGGATCGACATTAATATAAGGATCCATTTTAACCATTGTGACTTTTAAGCCACGAGCTTCCAAAAGTGCAGCAACAGAAGCAGCAGAAATACCTTTACCTAGCGATGAAACCACACCACCAGTGACAAAAATAAAATGGGTCATTAAGTTTCTCGTACAATCAAGCCGAAATCGGCCTACAATGTTTGGCAATTTTACTGTACTCTGCCCCTATAAAGCAAAGTCAAACCGCATCAATTCAAAGAACAATAAACAACTGGTTATTCTATCAGCATTTTTAATAAAAAATTAGCTCAATCTGACATGATTTTTTCATTGCTATTTACTGTTATAATGCCAATTCCTCAATTAAATGTTGTTTAGGGCAATGGCAAATAAAAAACTTTTAATCTGTGCTGCAATTGCGGCTGGACTATTGTTAACCGCATGCGTTAAAAAAGAGACACCGAAAGAAGAAGAGCAAGACAAGGTTGAAACTGCTGTTTCAGAACCTCAACCAGAGAAGCCTGCAAAATTTGAATCTTTAGAGAGTGTAGATACTCATCAAGAAGCTCAAGTTCCAGCGCAACCACAAGTTGAAGTTGAACGTGAAGAAACAACTAATACTACAACTGAAATTCGCCGAGAAACCCGTCCTGCGCATTCTGCTGAATCTTCACAGACACAAGTTGCTGAACAACCTAAATCTGAGACACCAAAGGTAGAACCTAAACCTGAAAAAAAACCTGAGCCTAAAGCAGAACCTAAACCTGAAAAGGCTCAGCCTAAACCAGCTAAGGCAACTGAGCCTGCGAAGACAGAAGATGACGCAGTTGCTGCTGCAATTGCTGCTGCAACACCAGCACTTAAAAACTAAGCTTCTGTTTTATAAATGCCCAAATTAATTTTTTGATTTGGGCATTTATACAAAATTCATAATAAAAACAGATTAAATTCATTTAAATTTCAATTCAAACACTTGGAAAAATGAAGCAATACCGCTCTTATTTTAAGATATAAAAATAAAGCCCAAAATTTGAGCTTCACTTATATATTCAATAATTATCTATTTATTTCGTTCAATTAGAAAATAATCAGACATAAGACGTGCTGCCCATGACGTACTGCGCCATCCTTCATAAAATGCACAATGACTTCCCTTTTTAGTTGTGACTACAGCAACAGTACTCATTTGCTGAATTGGCTCTTTATAAGGTTCTAAATTTTTAATAGAGCAAACAGGGTCATCTTCTGCATTAAGAATCATTAATGGAATTTTGATATTTTCAAACACATAAATCGGGTTAATAGATTTACAGTAAGTCTCGTAATCTTGAAAACCTGCCATTTCAAAGTATTCTTTTTCAAATTCTTCTAAATTGGTCGTCGATAAGACTTTTTCTAAAGATGCTATTTTGCTCCACGTATTTTGATACGGATAAATAAAATACTTGAAGAGTTTTTTCGTCATCATTTTACTGTAAAAAGGATGAACATTTTTAAAACCAATTTCCGTGTTATAACCCGGGCACATCGCAAAAGCAGCTTTAAAAGGTGTATCTTCGCCTTGTTCACCTAAATAACGAACAAGCAAGCCAGTACCTGCTGAAGAACCTACTGCATATAAATCTGATGTCGGAAATAAACTTTGAATATAGTTAAGCTGTTCTTTTAAATCACTAGTAGATCCAAAAAGAGAAATTTGCGGCACAGGCATTGGCAAACCTGCGTGCCCACGGCGCAGGCATAGTGCAATTCGCCAGCCTGTATATTGATTCAAATCACGTACTAACTCACGCATACTTTCAGGCGTACCTGTAATAGTATGCATAATTACAATTGTTGGAGTATCTGCCGGTAAATCATATCCATACCAAGCTATAGCGGTAATCCCACCATCACTCATAGTGAGTTGATCAATTCGGTCATATGCCAACTTTATTGTCTGTTTTCTAATAAGATCAAAATAGAGTAAATGGACATGACTGTTGGTTAACCAAGGCGTAGGTCGATATTTCTGTTTGAGTTGAGGAAGCTTCTCCAACACATCTTTTATTTGCCCTTGAGGATCATAATAAACTTTTGGATGCTCAGCACCTAACACTAAATCAAACAGCTCTGAACCGAAATCTTTAATTTTACTAAAAACAGATATGCCCATGTCCAATGACTACCTCTGACTATGAGTTAAATGATTGCCGCACTAAAGCAGCAACCTGCCTTCCCCAAATTGCGTAAACTTCTTTACTTGGATGAAAACCATCACTTGCCATTGTCAAATTCATGGCTTGAAAATTTTCAATATCGTATTGAAGAAACTTAAACTGGCTCTGCGGTGCTAACCATTGTTGTAATTTTTGATTCATTTGCTCTGCATATTGCCCAAATAACCAAGCTAGTGGATTGGGTAAAGCAGGGAAATGTTGCATTGGAGGCACACCAGAAACGATAATCAACTTTGGCTGAAAACGTTTCTGTATGTGCTCAAATAATTGCTTCTGTTGTTTAATCCATGATTTAGCAGAAGTTAATTTAGTAACATCGTTTACACCAATAGATGTCACAATCACATCATACTTCTGCTCGTCTAAATGCTGTAAAGCATTAAAAACTTGTCGAGTTGTATCACCAGTTTTAGCATGAAGTTTCCATTGCAGGGAAAATTCATTTTGCAGTTCTTGAATAATAGCACCAGACAAAGCATCTTTCTGATTTTCTACACCAACACCTGCTGCAGCAGAATCTCCCAAAATAAGCATGGATAAAGGCTTGCCTTGACCAATACAACCTTCTCGTTCACCTTTGGCTTCTGCTAAACGTGGCGTGTTCTTTCGAACTTTACTACCTTGTACAAATAGTATGGGCAATAAAAGCAATGTTGAAAGTTTTAACCACATTTTATATATCTCAATACTCTTAGGCTATTTAACAAAATTATTGAGGTTTAAATTGAGCTATTCTTATACCCATTTGCTCAGCTAATGCAGCTAAACCACTCATTGGACGAATCATTACTTCAAAATCAATAATTTTACCCTGTTCATTAAAGCGAATCATGTCAATCCCTTTTAATGATTTATCACCTACATTCGCACTAAACTCCAGTACTACATTTTCACCATCTTCTGTGTAAAACTCTCTGTAATAGGTAAAATTTTGGAATACTTGAATCACATTAGTAAGAATAAAGAAAACAACTTGTCTTCCCTCATAAGGTTTATAAGCGACTGGTGAACGGAAAACGACTTCATCTGCCAGCAAATCATTTAAGTTCGATAAGTCATTTGATTTAACCATGTGATGCCATTTTTCTAATGACTGTTTAGTTGTTTCGAGTGTCATTTTTTTATTTTTCCTTCAAATAGTTTTTAATCATGAGCACTCTCTTACCCAAGACAGTGCTCATTGAAATCATTAAAGAACCGCTGCTAGTTCAGCACCTTGACGAATAGCACGTTTAGCATCTAGTTCACCTGCTTCTTTAGCACCACCAATCAAATGAACATTCTTACCATCTGCTTTTAATTGGTCATACATTGCAGTAAATGATTCTTGCCCTGCGCAAATCACTACGTTATCAACTTCAAGCACTGTTGGTTTTCCATCAACAGTAATATGAAGTCCTTGATCATCTACTTTGTCATACTGTACGCCTGCCAACATTTTCACATTTCTGTTCTTAAGCCCTGTACGGTGAATCCAACCAGTCGTTTTACCTAGTCCCGCACCTACTGAAGAAGCTTTACGTTGTAACAAATAGATTTCTCGTTCAGAAGCTTCAACTTTCGGCTGCTTTAAACCACCAACGTGTTCATAGTGAGTATCAATACCCCACTCTTCATAAAATTTTTCTGGATTTAAACTACCACTTTCACCTTCATGGGTTAGATACTCAGCTGTATCAAAACCGATACCACCTGCCCCAATAATGGCAACACGTTGACCTACTGGTACACGCTCTTTAAGTACTTGTAAGTAGCTCAGTACTTTTGGATGATCAATACCTTCAAATTGTAATTGACGAGGTGTTACACCAGTTGCAACTACAATTTCATCGAAGTCTGATTGGCTTAACTCTTCATAAGTCGCTTTATGATTTAATACAAGTTCAATGTTCGGACGTAATTCAATTTGACGATTAAAATAACGTAGTGTTTCGTAGAACTCTTCTTTACCAGGCACAGTTTTAGCAATATTAAACTGTCCACCAATTTGATGACTTGCTTCAAAGATTTTAACTTGGTGTCCACGATCTGCCGCATATACAGCAAAACTTAAACCTGCTGGTCCTGCACCAATGACAGCAATATTTTTCTGATTTCGTGCTTCTTTAAAAATAAGTTCTGTTTCATAACATGCGCGAGGGTTAACTAGACATGTTGCGATTTTCATAGAGAAAATATGATCAAGACAGGCTTGGTTACAGCCAATACAGGTATTGATTTCATCACTACGACCTTCACTTGCTTTTAAAACAAACTCAGGATCTGCAAGCATTGGACGTGCCATTGAAACCATATCTGCATGACCCGATGCCAATACATGTTCAGCCATTTCTGGGGTATTAATACGGTTTGAGGTAATTAATGGAACTGAAACTTCACCTTTTAATTTTTCAGTGACCCAAGTAAATGCAGCTCTTGGAACTTTAGTGGCAATTGTTGGTATACGAGCTTCATGCCAGCCAATACCCGTATTAATGATCGTAGCGCCAGCTTTTTCAATTGCTTTAGCAAGTTGAATCACTTCTTCTAAAGTAGATCCGCCTTCAACTAAATCAAGCATAGATAAACGGTAAATAATAATAAAGTTTTCACCCACTATTTCACGTGTACGTTTTACAATCTCGATAGGAAAACGAATACGGTTTTCATAGCTACCACCCCATTCATCATCACGATGGTTTGTTCTTGCTGCTATAAACTCATTAATTAAATAACCTTCAGAACCCATAATCTCAACGCCGTCATATCCAGCGTATTGAGCAAGCTTCGCACAGTTTGCAAAATCATCAATCGTTTGTTGAACCTCTGCAGAAGTCATTGCTTTAGGTTTAATTGGATTAATCGGTGCTTGAATTGCCGAAGGTGCAACAATCTCTGGCTGATAAGAATATCGACCCGTATGTAATATCTGTAAAGCAATCTTTCCGCCAGCAGCATGTACAGCTTCGGTAATGACTTTATGTTTTTCGGCTTCTTCTGTGCTATCTAGCTTAGAAGCATGAGCAAAGGTTAAACCTGCCTGATTAGGTGCAATACCGCCAGTAACAATAAGACCAACATCTCCTTTAGCACGTTCCGCATAAAAAGCCGCCATGCGCTCATAGCCACCTGGCGCTTCTTCTAGACCAACGTGCATAGACCCCATCAATACGCGATTTTTTAATGTCGTAAAACCTAAATCTAATGGTTTTAATAAATGTGGATATAACGACATAACAACTCCTTGGCTTGCTAATCTGCTTGCTTAATGCAACTTGTTGCACAAATTTATAATCAAATTTTGACTTTTATGCAACATGTTGCATAATCTTATGAGTCACACTTTACTTTTGCTTACAAACGGATTGCCATGTCACTTCCCCATGTTTTACTAACCAGCTTACTAGAACGTCCAAGCACTGGCTTTGAACTCGCTCGCCGTTTTGACCGCTCTATGGGCTTTTTCTGGAATGCCACACATCAGCAAATTTATCGTGAACTCAATAACATGCTAAAAAAAGGCTGGGTTTCTACTTTAGAAAATGAGATGGATAGCGGCCGAAAAAAGACTTATCAAGTCGAACAACTTGGGCGTATAGAACTTGCCTCATGGATGACACAGCAAAGTGAACCCGCTCAGCTTAGAGATGACTTAATGGTAAGATTGCGTGCCGAGGCACAATTGGGCAATAATCAAATATTACCCGAACTGTTACGACATCTTGGCTTACACCAAGAAAAGCTTAAGCTTTACCAAAATATTTACGATAAAGATTTTAAAGATAGTGATGACTTGAATAATCGAGTTTTATATATCCACAAAATGATCTTGGAACTCGGTATCACTATGGAAACTGAGTGGATCAAATGGTTAGAACAGGTCATCCCACAATTAAAACTTTTTGCTCAAGATAACGCATCTGGAGAATAACCATGCCTTATTACACCATGCCCGATCAGGAAAAATTATTTGTACGCCGTGTTGGTCGTGGTGAACCAGTATTAGTATTATCTGGTCTAGGTATGCAAAGTTGGCAATGGCTACCGTTTATCTACGCAAATCGTAAAGAATATGAATTTATTATTCCTGACTGGCGTGGTTTTGGCGGTTCAAAAAACTGTGCTATTCCCGAGCAAGATGCCATATCAAGCCACTGGCAAGATGTCGCTCATTTAATTGAACAACTAAAACTTGATCACTTTATTTTAATGGGCTATTCAATGGGTGCTACCACTGCAATGCATGGTATGAAGCATGCTCATCTTGCTCAGCAGTTAAAAGCTTATTTACATATTGATCAAACGCCTAAAATATCTGTAGATGCGACATGGCAATATGGTTTATTCGGACCATTACATGCCCAATTTAAACAATTACTCAATGATATTTATCAATTATTATCAAAACATAAAAATGCTAAATATCTTTATGAGTTATCACTTCCAGACCGTCAAAAATTGGTACGTTTGTGGGTAGATTTTATTGAATTGCAAAGTAGCAATCCTTTTAGTCCATTTGTTTTTAAAACTGCTTTAAAACAGCCATTTTTACAGAAATATTTATTACCGATTCAACGCTTAGACTACTTATTTTGGTACGTCGAAAATTATCTTTTTCACAATGAAGACTATCGTGAGGCATTGCAACAATTACAGTGCCCAACAACTTTCTTTATTGGCCGCAATTCAACACTCTATCCAGAAACTGGTCAGACACTGATTGCTCATAGTGTCGAACATGCAAAAACAATTTATTTCGAGCGTTCTGGCCACACGCCATTATTAACCGAACCGAAAAAATTCGGACATGAAATCACTACATTCTTATCCGAACTCAAACATGCTTCATAAAAAAAAGGGATCTGCAAAAACAGATCCCTTTTTTAAACCATAAATCATTAAGCTGAATGAGCTAACTCATTTGCTTTTAACTGTTCAGCAACATTTAACAAAAGTTGTTCAGTTTTATCCCATCCTAAACAACCATCTGTCACAGACTGACCATACGTCATTTCACACGAAATTTTCTGATTACCATCAACTAAATGACTTTCAATCATGACACCCTTCACCTGAGTTTTTAAGCGTTCAGCAACGATTTGCTGCAAAACCTCTGGCTGACGTAAAGGGTCTTTACCACTATTGCCATGACTACAGTCAATGACTAAAGGAGGAAGATTTTGCTTATGTTTTTCACGTATTGCCTGAATTGAAGCTAAATCATAATTAGGGCCATGATTCGCTCCACGCAAAATTAAGTGTGGTAATGGGTTGCCGGCACTCTGAATAAAAGAAGGTAAACCTTGCTGATTCATTCCTAGAAATTGATGCTCATTTTGTGCCGACTGAATAGCATCTAAAGCAATTTGAATCGAACCATCTGTGCCATTTTTGAAACCAATACTGTATGGCATATGACTTGAGATTTCACGATGAATTTGAGACTCGCTGGTACGTGCACCAATTGCGCCCCAAGCCAACAAATCATCAAAATAACCAGTTGCCATTGGGCTTAGAATTTCGCTCGCAATCGGCAAACCCTTTTCAATAATTTGCAAATAAAGCTCGCGTGATTTTTCTAAACCTAATTGTAGATTAGATGAACCATCAAGGTTTGGGTCATACATGTACCCCTTCCAACCTACAGTTGTACGCGGCTTTTCAATATAAGCACGCATCACAATGAATATTTGATCTTTAACTTTTTCTTGTAATTTTTGGAGTTTTTCTGCGTATTCAAGAACCGCAACTGGGTCATGAATTGAACATGGTCCTGTAATAACCATTAAACGCTGATCTTTACCAGCAAGAATATTTTGAATAATTTGACGGTGTTCTGCAATTTGACGTGCGAAGGTCTGCACAAGCGGATATTTAGCTTTTAACTGAAGAGGTAAACTAACTGGTGTTTCTTTTGTATTACTTTGAGTTAGTAAAGTATTTAAAGCATTCATTGGTCTTTTCCTTTGGACTGAAACCGAATCAGTCCGATCATTTATTTGAGCGTTTTGGATCTATTCGTTGGCAAAGGTAAGCAAAAGTAAAACCAATAAAAGTTGCTAAAGTATGAATAAGTCATGTTGTTCATTTTGAGTTCCTCGATTTAAAAAAGATAAAGCATAAAAAAACCTGATCGGGGTTGCCGATCAGGTATTAACTGTGATGGGCAACTTTCATGCCCGAATACGCTCAGGCAACTATCTAAATTGCCAGAAATAAAAGTAAGCGTTAGAATTCACAGATTGATTTAACATCTTTATCTCAAATATTAAAAAATGTTCCTTAAATCTAAAATACGCATTGTTGATGAATTTGACAAGTATTTTTTTCGAAAAAGTTTCTTATTTTTTACTTAAAATTTAATTGGTCACTTCATCATTAGCGAATTAATCCTTGCGGCTGCAAAATAATCAAACTTGCACCACAAAGTACTATAAAGCCACCTAAAACATCCCATCTCGTTAAAGCGACCTGATCGACAAAACGAAGCCACATGAGTGCAGTAAAAATATAAATACCGCCATAGGCCGCATAAATGCGCCCAGAAGCAGCTGGATGTAATGTAAGTAACCAAACAAAGATCGCTAAGCTTAAGGCTGTAGGGATCCACAACCAAGCAGACTTCCCTTCTTTTAAAATAAGATAAGGAAAGTAACAGCCTAAAATCTCAGCGATCGCAGTAATAATAAATAACCCGAACACACTAAGTATTCGGGTTATAGAAAGACTATCAATTAACATAAATTAAGCTGGTTCTGCCGTATGGTGATCTTCAAAAACTTCAAGTTTTAGACCAACTGCCTTGCCATCTTCTTTCTTCACTGATACCGCCACATTACCACCATGATCTGCAAGTTCACCAAACAGAATCATTTCAGCTAATGGTTTCTTCAAGTGTTCTTGAATGAGACGTTGCATTGGGCGAGCACCCATTAAACGATCATAACCATTGGTTGCTAACCAGTCACGCGCACTTTGATCTACATCTAGAACTACACGTTTTTCATCTAACTGTGCTTGTAATTCTGTTAAGAATTTATCAACTACAGATTCAATCACTGTGGTTGGTAAAGCTTTAAACTGAATAACACTGTCTAGACGGTTACGGAACTCTGGAGAGAATGCACGCTTCATAGCTTCTTGGTTATCCGAGCTATGGTCTTGCTCAGTAAATCCAATGCTTGCACGAGAAATGCTTTCTGCACCAATGTTTGTCGTCAATACAATAATGACATTTCTGAAGTCTGACTTACGACCATTATTGTCAGTTAACGCACCATGGTCCATGATTTGCAACAACAGGTTAAACACATCTGGATGTGCTTTCTCAATTTCATCGAGCAATAAAACACAATGCGGATTTTTATGAATCGCATCTGTGAGCAAACCACCTTGGTCATAACCAACATAACCTGGAGGAGCACCAATTAAGCGAGAAACAGCATGACGTTCCATATATTCAGACATATCGAAACGGACAAGCTCTACACCTAAAAGTTTTGCTAATTGCTTAGTGACTTCCGTTTTACCAACACCCGTTGGACCAGCAAAGACGAAGCTACCAACAGGCTTGTCTGGTGATTTCAAACCAGCACGTGACAACTTGATTGCAGAAGCCAATGCAGTAATTGCCTCATCTTGACCAAATACAACACGTTTTAGGTCACGCTCAAGATTTTCAAGTACTGATTTATCATCTTTAGACACTGTTTTAGGCGGAATACGCGCAATTTTAGAAACGATGTCTTCGATGTTTTCTACAGTAATTAAACTGTCTTCACTTTCAGCTTTTAAGCGGCGCTGTGCACCTGCTTCATCAATGACATCAATCGCTTTATCCGGCAAGAAACGATCATTAATAAATTTCGCAGAAAGCTCAACCGCAGAAACTAAAGCTTTGTCGTCATACTGTACGTGGTGGAAATCTTCAAACTTCGTTTTCAAGCCACGTAAAATATCAATAGTTTCAGAAATGCTTGGTTCATTTACGTCAATTTTTTGGAAACGACGAGATAACGCATGATCCTTTTCAAATACCTGACGATATTCTTGGAAAGTCGTTGAACCGATACAACGTAAAGTACCATTTGCCAATGCTGGTTTAATAAGATTCGATGCATCCATTGTGCTGCCCATACTAGAGCCTGCACCAATGATCATATGAATTTCATCAATGAATAAAATCGCATTTGGATTTTTCTTCAAAGCATTTAACAGTTGTTTTAAACGTTTTTCAAAGTCACCACGGTATTTTGTACCAGCAACCAATGCACCTATATCAAGGCTATAAATCTCTGCGGTGCTAAGTGGTTTTGGTGCTTTACCATTTACGATGAGCCATGCAAGGCCTTCTGCAATTGAAGTTTTACCTACCCCTGGATCACCAACTAGTAATGGGTTGTTTTTGCGTCGGCGGCAAAGAATTTGTGCTGTACGCTCAATTTCTTTTTCACGACCAATGAGTGGGTCAGTTTTACCCTTTTGCGCTTCAACATTTAAATTAAGCGTATAAAGTTCTAATGGCCCAGCATTGCCTGAGTTGCTTTCACCCTCAATGTCTTCAACTTCTTCTTCAACCTGCACTTCGTCTTTACGTGTCCCATGAGACAAATATTGAGTCAAAGTAAGTCGATTAATTTGATGACGTTTAAGTAAATAAACAGCAAAAGAATCACGCTCTGAGTACATTGCGACCAAAACATCCGCACCTTCAACAGTACGATCACCACCACTTGATTGCACATGGAAAATTGCACGTTGCAAAATGCGGTCAAAACTTTCTGTTGGATGTGGAGCTTGCTCGCTATTTTCGCCAAGCTTAGGAGTATGTTGTTCTACATATTCTTCTAATTCTTTACGTAAAGAAACAATATCAGCGCCGCATGCTTTTAATGCATTCACAGCCGAATCGTTATCGAGTAAGGCTAATAGTAAGTGTTCAACTGTAAGAAACTCATGTCTCTTTTGACGAGCCATGCTAACAGCCAAACGTAATGATACTTCTAATTGACGACTGAGCATGTGACCCCCTTATGCTTTAGGCTCAATCTGGCAAAGTAATGGATGACCTTGCGATCGAGCGTAATTATTAACAAGGTTTGCCTTGGTTTCCGCGATGTCTCTTGGATATACCCCGGCAGTACCTTTACCTTCATAGTGTACTGTTAGCATTACTTGAGTTGCTTGGTCAAGATTCATTGCAAAGTATTGTTGTAAAATTTCAATTACAAAGTCCATTGGCGTGTAATCGTCGTTCAATAATACTACCGCATATAAAGGAGGACGCTTGAGTTCGGGAGGTGCTGTTTGAACAACAACCTCTCCGTCATGATCTTCGTTTTGCGAATCACTTAAGCGTGGATTGAAGTGCCAATCGACATAGCCAGACTGCTGAAAAGAAGCCTTAATATCTTTTAAATTTGTTTGACGCTTATTTGTTCGCATATGATGTTACTATTGTGAATTTGCTTCAGCTTGAGGAATTTCTGCAACAAAAGCAGAAGGTGTTTCGACAGGTTTACCGCGCTGCCAACTAAAACGTTTAATCACTGGTGTCTCAGAACCACCTGTTAAACGTACTTCAATATACTGAGGTGTGAAGCCCTTAGGCATTGTCCATCGGCCAGTCAAACGCTCAAAATCAGTGAAGTTAAAGTTCTTATCTTCAAGTGGCACAACCAAGACTTCAGTATCTTTAATCAGTCTTATTTCAACTGAACCTGAAGCACGGCGTTTATTTGGACTCACCTGCACCAAATCAAGCTGATATTCATAAGCGTTTTCTGGTAACGGTTTAATTGCCAAATCCTGAATGGTTAAGCTTAATCCACCACGTTGTCTTAAAATTTCACGGTAGATATTACTCATACCTTCTTGTTGCGTTTTATCAGCATTGGCTTGATTAAGTGCTGTAAACAAGTCATTTGCATTTGTAACAGCAACATCACGCTCTTGTACAGCAGCATTCAGGCTTTTGTTAACTGCATCTAACGCTGTTTTTTGTTTTTGCACTACTTCAACCAATTGCTCTGCATCTGCATCGTAACCTACAACAGTTAAACCTTGACGGTGCCCAATTGTATAGCCGAGCGCAAAACAACCACTCATTAAAATAGCAGCACCAATAAACAAAGGCTTATTGGTGTTTAAAAATTTTTTCTTTTGCAACGAACTTTCTACAGAAGTCGTCTGTTCCGAGTTTTGCATCGTCATCTCAGTGTTTAAGATCAGAGTCAAGACACACATTTAAATCGAAATTTAAATGTGTGTGAAGCAAAAAAGAGTTTTTTATGGTAATAAACCAATCCCTTGTAAGCCTTCATCTTCATTAAAGCCAAACATAAGGTTCATATTTTGTACAGCTTGTCCAGATGCTCCTTTTACAAGGTTATCTTGAGCGGCCAAAATAATGAGTTTATTTGGTTGTGGTTTATACAAAGCAATGCGTAATTCATTTGCCCCACGTACACTACGTGTTTCAGGTGAACTATTGGCAGGCATGACATCTACAAATTTTTCATTTGCATAGAAGTTTTCATACAAAGCTTGTATATCTGTTTGTTTCCCCGCCTCTGTCAAGTCCACGTAAATTGTACTCAACATACCTCGAATCATCGGTACTAAGTGTGGAACAAATAAAAGACCTTCAAAAACATCTTTCTCGCCTGCAATATTTTCCAAAGCTTCTACAATCTCAGGATGATGGCGATGTCCCGCAACACCATAAGCTTTAAAGTTATCGGCATTTTCGCTATAAATCATACCTAAACTTGCTTTACGGCCAGCACCTGAAACGCCTGATTTTGCATCAATAATAATATTTTTGGTTTCAATGAGTGCTTGTGCTGATTTTAAAAGTGGAGCCAAGCCCAGTTGGACAGTTGTTGGGTAACAACCTGGGTTACCAATGACTTGAGCTTGCTTGATTTTTTCACGATTTAACTCAGTTAAACCATAAACAGAATCTTTTAGTACGTCTGGGCAAGCATGTTCCATACCATACCATTTTTCAAACTGTTCAAGATTTTGTAAACGAAAGTCTGCTGCCAAATCAATAACTTTAGTTCCAGCTTCGATCAAATCTTTTGCGTGCTGCATTGCAACACCATGTGGAGTTGCAAAAAATACAACATCACATTCTTTTAATGCATCAATATTTAAATCTGAAAATTGAAGATCTGTATGTCCACGTAAGTTTGGGAACATATCAGCAACTGGTTTGCCTGCTTCTGTACGTGAAGTAAGAACTCGAACCTGCGCTTTTGGGTGTCGTAATAAAATACGTAATAGTTCAACGCCTGTATAACCAGTTCCACCAACAATTCCGACAGAAATCACGTGCATTACCTCAAATATTGAATCTATACTTGCGGTAGTATGACAGGATGTCCAGACTTACAAAACCATTTCATGCTTGGTAATTTTAATTTTTTTATTTTTTAGCGTTAATTACATAGCACTTGCTGGTCTGTCAGAACCAAACAAATATCAGTAAATAAATACCAGATTCATTTTTGGAGAGCTAGGATGCTTGATCAATCAAAACAAACAAAGTTGTGCACTTATCTCGGCCTTAGTACTTTAATTTTAAGCGCAGCCCTTGTTGGATGTGGTGGTGGCAGTAGTAGCGGAGGTTCATCTAGCACTCCGACACCGACTGTGCCAACTCCTGAAGTCACGACAGATTTTACACTTAAAACCCCTGTCGAAATGCGCAATGTGCAACTCAAAGTCTATGACAATACCGACAATAGTATTTTGATTGATACCCAAGTTGCCAGTTTAACAAGTTATAATATTAAACTTCCAAGTACCAAGTTGAATCGGCTTTATCGAGTAGAAGTCACAACTCAAGCCTCATCTCAGGTATTTGATCCAATTAATTCTAAATATGAGAACATTTCTGGCGTCTATCACGCTTTTATTACTCCAAGTTCAATAAGCAATAAAACGCAGCCGATTAGTCCAAGTTCAGAAGCGATTTATCAGCGTGCCGTAATTCGTTCAGGCCAACTTCCACAAGAAACGATAGACCCGACCCGTATTGAACAATCACATGTTGATTTGGCTTCTCAAGATGTTTACACCGCTCTTATTAGTGCGTTTAAAGATGCCGCCATACCAAGCTTAAGCCCAGCTAGCCCGCTGACTGTACTAAATTTATTACAGTATTCAACAAAACAACCTAGTACTTATGTAGATAGCTATCTGAGTTTCGGATATTTACAATACTGGAATACGATTCATGGTAGTACCAATGCATATCAAGAACTTACAAATAGTCTTGCCACCGATTTAAAAGATGGATATTTAGACGGCAAAAAGCTTAATGGTGACAATACAACCATGACACCTATTTTTAGTCCATCGCCAGATAATATTGACCCTGTAAAAAATACGCTTTTGGACATAGCAGCCAATCAAAAAGCGACTCGCGATTATTTTGCTACCAATTTAAAAGCTGCCACATTGCAACTAGCAGATGCACAAAGTCAGTCCAGTTTAGATCAAACAGGATATGTTCTTTTGCAGAAAAAACTCTATTCTGGAGTTGTGCCTTCTGGAAATACAACTGACTTTTTCCGTATAGATGGTGCTGGTGACTACCGACGTGCCGTAGGATTTAGTGGTATTACCACAAGTTGTAATGGTTCGGCTTATCCATGTAAACAAGGCTTAACTAGCATCAATATATCTGACCCTAAACTGCCTGCTACGGACTATTTAGTTGGTCACTATGAAAACAGCGCATCGGGTTGCCAACTTAATTTCCGTGCTAATGGCCAAATTGAGTTAATTCAAGGTTCACTAAGTTATCGCTCAGCCTTAAGCGCAGATAGTACAGATAATTTACTGCAAACCGACGCTGCAAGTTATAGCTACTTACTTAACTCAAGTTCATCAGAACCTAACAATTCAACACAGCAATATAATTTTATACAGCTACATATTAAAGCGAATAAGATTGTCAGTGCTCAAGCTGGTCTTGATAGCCGTAAGGCACCAGATGTCTTACAAACAACACAATTAGAATGTAGCTTTAGCTAAGCTGTCACATACCACCACGCAGGCAATGGGTTACCTTTTAATTGTCTGCGATGCTGCATATAGTTTGGGTCGAACTTTGCAACTTCGGCCCAAAATGCAGGACTATGGTCGAAGTGTTTGGTGTGAGCTAATTCATGAATGCAAACATAACGAGTAATTTGAGCAGGCATAAGAACCAGACCTGCATGCAGCATAATATTATGTTGACTACTGCAACTGCCCCAACGAGTTTTAGGACGTCGGATAGCACACTCTGCATAACTCAACCGAGTTTTTTGGCTAAGCTCTGACAAAAGTGCTGGTAACTCTTGTTTGGCATAAGCAATAACGGCGCTTTGTAAAGCTTGATAGGTTTGCTGGTCTTTAATAAATAAACGATTATTTTCCCAATCAAATTGAAAAATGCGATGTTGCTTCTGTACAACAATTTGAAAAGGCTGCTCTCTATTAAAAAAAGAAATTTCTGAAGGAATCGCAAACGAGGTAGATTGAGCGTGGTGCTGTTTATTCCATGTCTCGATCAACCATTGTTCAGACTGAGCCAAAAACTGCTGAATTTGTTTCTTACTACAAAATAGCGGGACAGTGAGACGTATAGACGCAGGCTCAACACGTAAGCGCAATTTTCTTGCCCTTACGTGACGAACAATTTTAATTTCTGGCATTTCCACAGACATTACTGTGCAGTACGCTCTTCAATACCATTATTTGTTGCAACAATTGCAATCGTTGCTGGATTTAACGCAAAAATACCGTTAGTCACAACACCCGGAATATTGTTGATTGTCTTTTCCAAATCAATTGCATTTAAGATGTTCAAATTAAATACATCTAAAATAACGTTTCCGTTATCAGTTACCACACCTTCACGATAAACCGGATCACCACCTAAGCTAACCAATTTACGAGCTACAGCAGAGCGCGCCATTGGGATAACTTCTACTGGTAATGGGAAATCACGACCAAGTTGATCAACCCATTTTGAATCATCAACGATACATACAAACTTTTTAGCAATTGAAGCTACAATTTTTTCACGAGTTAATGCTGCGCCGCCGCCTTTGATCATATGCATGTGACGATCAATCTCATCTGCACCATCAACATAAGCATCAAGGCTACCTACATGGTTCATATCAACCACTTCGATACCTAATTTTTTAAGACGGTCTGCTGTTGCTTGAGAACTTGCTACTGCTGCTTCTAATTGTAGTTCAGGCAATAAGTCAATTAGAAAATTTACAGTACTACCGGTTCCTACTCCCAAAATGCCACCTTTGGGTAAGTGTTTTAAAGCAGCTTTCGCAGCAGCTTGTTTCTTTTCATCTTGGGTTGCATATAGGCTCATTACATCACTCAACTATTTTTTGACATTTATGCGCCAATAAACGGCGCAAATGCACAAGGGTTTGCTACAATAATTTCCTATTTTAAACTGTTATAGGGAAGATGAACATGCTGTCTCGTGTGGTACGACAAATTTTACAAGCAACGGTTTATGATGTTGCAATTGAAACACCTCTCGAAGCAGCTCCACGAATTAGTCAAAAATTAAATAATACAATTCGTTTTAAGCGTGAAGATTTACAACCGGTTTTTTCTTTTAAATTACGCGGTGCTTATAACCGTATTAGCCAATTACCCAAAGAACAACTTGAACGTGGCGTGATTTGCGCATCTGCCGGCAACCATGCACAAGGCGTAGCATTGTCTGGTCAACGTTTGGGTATTCCTGCAATTATTGTTATGCCAAGCACTACTCCTGATATTAAGGTTCAGGCAGTTAAGCGTTTAGGTGGGCAAGTTGTATTACATGGTGATAGCTTTGATATTGCAAATAAATACGCTCAGCAGCGTGCCGAAGCAGAAGGATTAGTTTTTATTCCTCCTTATGACGATGAATTGGTTATTGCTGGTCAAGGTACCATTGCAAATGAAATATTGCGTCAATGGCGCGATGTGGAATACGTCTTCGTTGCTGTAGGTGGTGGCGGTTTAATTGCGGGTGTAGCAGCTTACTTAGGTGAAGTTGCACCACATGTAAAAGTCATTGGTGTTGAATATGAAGAGTCTGCGTGTTTAAAAGCAGCGCTTGAAGCCAATGAACGTGTAATCTTGCCACATGTAGGTTTATTTGCAGATGGTACTGCTGTTGCACAAATTGGTGCTTTACCGTTTGATATTGTTCGTCTACGCAAGTCAGATAACTCTGGCCCAATTGTTGATCCTGACATTGTCACTGTTAATACAGATGAAATCTGTGCCGCAATTAAAGATACTTTTGATGAAAACCGTAGCATTGTTGAACCATCAGGTGCAATGGCCCTAGCCGGTATCAAAAAATATGTAGCGGAGCATAAAATTAGCGGTAAAAACATGGTATCGATTGTTTGCGGTGCCAACATGAACTTTGACCGCTTACGTTACATTGCAGAGCGTACTGAGCTCGGTGAACAACGTGAAGCAATTTACGCGGTGACACTTTCTGAAGAAAAAGGCGCATTTTTAGGTTTCTGCCGTGCTCTACAGGGCCGTAATATTACCGAGTTTAACTACCGTGCAAATAACACAGAAGAAGCACAAGTTTTTGTGGGTATTAGCTTAAAAGGTGGTGACGCTGAACGTCATGAAATTTTAGAACAACTTAAACAGCAAAATTATGTTGTAGATGATTTATCTGATGATGAAGTTGCTAAATTGCATATTCGTTATTTAATTGGCGGTCATGCTAATCTAGATGATGAAAGATTGTTCCGCGTTGAATTCCCTGAACGTCCGGGTGCATTACTCACCTTCTTAACTCGTTTAGGTCCAACTCACAATATTACGCTGTTCCATTACCGTAACCATGGTGCTGCAGAAGGCCGTGTATTGGTTGGCTTACAAGCAACAGATGCCAAACAAAATCCAGATGGTTTAATTGAAACCCTAGAACAAATTAGCTATCCATACGCAGAAATTACTGACAATGTGGGCTATAAACGTTTCTTGAAATAATCTTTGTTTTATAAAAAAGCTGACAAATTTGTCGGCTTTTTTATTATTTGAGCCCAATATTTTCTATATTTACATTGCTTCTCTTTATCTCAAAGAAAATATCATTAAAAATAAAGCCCTAATTAAGTATAAAAGGTTATTTATGGCACAGTTCGCGGTCATCGGCTTGGGAAGTTTTGGAGCAACAGTTGCTCAAGAACTCACAAAATTAAATCATGATGTTATTGGCATTGATACAGTCAAAAAGAATGTTGAAAATCTTGCCGATGTTTTAACTCATGCTGTCATTGCTGATGCTACTGATGAACATGTACTGGATGAATTAAACATTCAAAATTGTGATGCGGTTGTTGTTGCAATTGGTGAAGATATTGAGGCCAGTATTTTATGTGTGCTGAATTTAAAAAATCTTGGTATTGATAAAATTTGGGTAAAAGCAAAGACAAAGGCCCATCACACAATTTTGTCTCACCTCAATATCAATAAAATCATTCATCCCGAAGAAGACATGGGTGTACGTGTTGCGCAAGCACTTAATTATCCAATGGTAAGTCGTTACATGTCTTTAGATGATGATCACTATATTGTGAAAATCGATATTCCCGAGAAATTAAATGGCATTAATTTGTATGGGATTATGCAACAAGCACCGCAAGTTAAAACTTTACTTGTAAAACGACAGCAGCAAATTTTATTTGAAACTGAAGAGACTTTTACCCTACAAACGCATGATATTCTTATTTTAGAAGGTCATTTACAGCAACTTAAAAAGCTCTCTAATTGTTTCCTATAAAAACGAACCCAAAAATATGTCTCTTAAGCCTAAACCACATAAAACATTAAACCTAAGCCCACCTTCTCTTTTAGCGCTGGGTTTTCTAGGCTTTATTGTCTTTGGCACATTATTACTTAAACTTCCCATTGCCAATAACGGTCATGTCAGCTGGATGGATGCATTATTTACAGCAACGTCAGCAGTTACGATTACAGGTTTATCCGTTCTAAATATTCATGAATCTTTTACACTTTTTGGGCAAGTCATTATTTTATTGTTGATTCAATCAGGTGGTTTGGGCTTCATGACTTTTGCCATTTTGGCAGCACTAAGCCTTTCGCCTAAAATTGGTCTTAAACAGCAAATGATGGCTCAGGACAGCCTGGGTCAAACGAGCCTATCAAAAGTGACCTTCGTAGCTAAAGGAGTAGTGACTTATACTCTCTTATTTGAACTGATCGGCATAGTCATTCTCACCTGTGCATTTACACCCGCTTTTGGCTTCGCTCGTGGTTTGTATTATGCAATTTTTTATAGTATCTCTTCGTTTAATAATGCCGGTTTTTCATTATTTAATAATAGTTTAATGGGTTTTCAAAACAACTATGTGATCTGCCTTACGGTAAGTTTGCTTTATACAATAGGTGGACTTGGCTTTTTAGTTCTCATGGATATTAAACAAAATAAAAAATGGAAAAAACTTAGCCCAAATAGCAAACTGATCTTAACGACTATTGCCATTATTAATTTAGTGGCCTTTATTTTAATTTGGGCAATGGAAGCACAAAACCCTCATACGCTAGGAATGCTAAGCGTAGGTGATCAAGCTTTACATGCTTGGTTCCAAGCGACTGTTCCACGATCTTCAGGGTTTAACACCATTGACACAGGTGCAATGACTAATAGTAGTTCTTTGCTTATGATGCTACTTATGTTTATTGGCGGTGGTTCATTAAGTACTGCTGGCGGTATAAAAGTGGGTACTTTTGTTATATTAGTTTTAAGTGTTCTGTCCTTTTTAAGACGTACTGATGAAATCAGGGTTTTTAATCATTCTGTTTCTCACGAAACTACTTATAAGGCCTTAGCTGTTACTGCGATTACCAGCATACTCATATTTAGTGGGTTCTTTATACTTTTGCTTTTAGAACCAAAAGCCGACTTTATGAACTTACTATTTGAAGTCGTTTCAGCCGCCTGTACGGTAGGCCTTTCCCGCGGTATCACGCCAGATTTACATAACGGTAGCCTGTTTATATTAAGTTTACTTATGTTTGCTGGGAGACTTGGACCTTTAACACTGGCGTATTTAATTGCTACTCCTAAAAAGAGCCGTCTCAAGCATCCTCAGGCCAACATTCAAATTGGTTAATAAAAAAGCCGCTGTTAAAGCGGCATTTTTATGGGTTCGAACTTAGTACCAGTTCATGAGTGAAACACCCAAACCTGCATAAGTTGCACGGTGGTTATAGTCAATTAAGCTTTCACCATATCCATTAAATAGCTGGAAGTGACCACGTAACTTACCACTAATTGGGAATGCCCAGTCAAACTGAACAGCTCCATGAGAGTCATCTCCACCTTTTAAAGAGTGACGTAACATTAGGGAGAAGTCGTTATCTTTCCACTTATAAAAAGCGGTCAAATCGCCTCGTCCAATATAATCCTCAATATCGGGGTTGTTATCATCTTTGGCAGCTTCATTAATACGTATCCAAGGACGAAGCATTACAGCAAAATTGCCACGTTCTAAGCCGACATTAAAGATAACACGGTTCCAACTACGAGATAACGGATCTGAACGACCATTCGATTGGTGATTTAAAGTGACACCAAGCAAGCGACCATCTAAACCGAGTAACTCATAGTTTGTTCTAAACATTAAGCTAGCTTCAGGCTCATAATTTGTTTCACGGAAAGGACGAGATTCTTTAGAGTTAAAGGTCTGCCAACGTGAAGATTGAGTATAACCTACCCACAAATCACCATTGTTACCAAAAATATTTTCCCAAGCTTTAGTTTTCAAAGAAATTTGAAATTTAGTTTCGGTAGATTTCAAATCTTGAGCTTCTTTAACTGTGTTATTGGGATTTGGGCTAGTTGGAAATTCATTTTTATCGCTGGTCCAAAATACAGGTAGTAAATAGACAGGCTGATAAGCACGAATGTTCCAAACACCAAGTTTACTTTTTTCAGATAACTCCCAACGTTGATCTAATAAAGAAGTAGTAGGTTCAATTTTCGGAGCTTTCCCTATTACTTTAATATTACTAACCGTATCTACAACCTTCTCTTTAAAAGTTTCAGGCTGAACAGCAGGTTTATCAATTTTTTTAACAGGCTCTGGTACTGCGGCAGCTTGAACAGCGGGTAAAGCTGAGGGCTTAAATACAGAGTCATAACAAGCTAGGCGATCAGCATTTGAAGCGAGGGCAACACATGCATCTACGGTCGCAGGTTTTACAGGGGCTAAGGTGTCAGCATATGCCACCGACGCACATAAACAGCTAAGCAGGGTCCCCATACTTAGCTGTAAAGATGTGCGTTCAAATTGTCTGAACGCCATGTTCATCTCCAATTTTTATTTTAATTAACTTGTTTAATCGTAAAGCCCAGTTGTTGCAATTCATCACGTTTTGCAAAAGGTGCAACCACAGCTTTTACAGGTGTTTGTTCAATTAAATATTGACGTGCAACACGTTGTAAATCATCTAAAGTTACATGCAATAATCTTTCACGTAAGGTACGACGGAAAGTTGGAGTTCTTGCATGTAACAGTGCATAACACGCTGTAATTGCCTCACCTGCTGGTGAACCAGGTTTATCCATACTCGCCACCAAACCAAGAATTGCCTCTTCAAGCTGATGAGGTTGTTGCTCTGTATTTAACAACCATTGCACACTCGCTTCAAAGTCTTTAAACGTGTCAGCTAAACGAGGATCACGGTAACTAAAGAAACGGAATGAACATGCATTTCCATCATAGCTAGCACCACCACCATAAGCACCACCTTTTTCACGGATAGCGCTGTGCAAGAAACCATTACGCAAGTATGCTGCCAACACCATTAAAGGTGCCGCATCCGGATGAGACACTTCAACTGCTTGATATGCAGAGGCACAGAACTGAACATTGGCTTGAATTAACCAAGCTTCATGTTCATTATCATTTTCTTGCTCGACTTGGGTTAACTCAGCCGCTGCTGTATCAACGTTTAATTTATCCCAAACGTTTTGAATTTCTTCAACTAAACGCTCTGACTGATGCTCTTCACATACAAGCAAGAACTGTTTAGGCGCTTGCAATAGTTTGGTATGGATATGCTTCAATTCAGCAATCAGGGCATCATAAGCAGCATCGTCTTGAGTAATGTTAGTAACAAGCTCGCCTAACCAGTTCAACGCACCTAAACCTGTGTTTTGATAGTCACGTTGAGCCAATGCACTCATGTTACGAGAAGCGATCTGCATCGCGTAGCTATGACCAGCACCAGATAAACGAGACTGCCAGCGTGTCTTCCGTTGTTGCAACAACTCAATAATTCGCTCTTTTTCATCAAAGCGAAGTTGTTCAAATGCTAATTTCAATAAATGAATTGCATCAAACTTCTGCGTTAGAGATTTAGTCGTTAACGTTAACCAAGCGCTAATTTTGTCTTTATCATCAACTTTACTGCGTAATGAAGCGCCCATTCCTAAACCACCACTTACAGCTGTTTGTAAGTTTTGTAATTCAAGATAGTCATACTCACCTGCACCAACTTCACCCATTAAGATAGAGAGCAAATTAAAGTATGGCGATTTAACAACATCATCAGGAATCTGAATGAGAACTTGTTGATAGTAAATACCATTCGTTCCTGCATGATACAAATTCAACGGCGTATCCATTCGATTACAGATAATTTCGCGCAATTGACCTTGTACAATATGCAAGTCAGCTGGAACGTCTTCTAGGCCTACTTTTGGTAATAGCTCAAGATTATCTGGCGTATCTTGACGTTCTTGTAACGCTTTGGTTTTAGCAACGATCTCTGCTTTGTCTTCTTCAGTGAGCTTTTCACCAATCGCAGCTAAACGTGCTTTTTCAGCTTCTTGCTCTTTTACTGACTTAGTTGCATCAGGTACTAAAGTCATTTGTACGCGGTGCGGATTATCTAACAAATGTGTTTGAATTAAATTAGATAACCACATTGGGTCTTGAAGTTCTTCTTTGACCTGAGCAATAGCACTGTCAACATCCCAAATTTGAATCGGGTCGTTATGGTGAATAGCACCACTTAAACCATTTAAGATCAGGCTTAAGCCATATGGTGTGCCATCACCATTAATTTCACGTTGATGCAATTCGATTTGATGCAAAATTGCATCAACTAACGATGAGTCAATTGGTTTTGCAGCCACTTCACGTAAAACATTTAAAACACCATCTCTAAAGCTTTGTGCATGCTCTGGATTTGAACCTTGAACGCCGCAATAGAAGGTCATTTCAAAATTACTGTCGTCTACTCCCATTAAAGGACCAGTCGACTGAGCATAACCACAAGTTTCTAAATAATGACGTAGTGGTGAAGCAGAGTTTTCTAGTAAAACACCTTCGACCAAGCGCATACCTAGACGCAGTTTGATATCACTCGCTTGTGGTAACAACCAAGACAACACATGGTAAGTTTTGTCTTTTAACTCATCACCATCAACAGCATAGGTTTCAGTGACTTCAACAGGAGCTGTTAAACGTTTTTCTGGTTTTGAATATAAAGTTGTACCCGCAGTAAATTTATGTAGAGCTAGTTTTTCGAATTGCTCTTGTAACTCATACGCCGTTTGGTTACCGAAAGTCATAAATACCGCATTACTTGGATGGTAATGAGTTTTATAAAATTCGACTAACTGTTCATAGGTTAAATCAGGAATATCTTTTGGATCACCACCTGAGTTGTAGTGATATGTAGTTTCAGGGAATAGATGATGAGCCAACTGATGATAAAGCTGGTCAGACGGCGCACTCATCGCACCTTTCATTTCATTGAACACTACGCCTTTATATACAGGCTGACCGTTTTCAAGTTCAATACGGATTCCTTCTTGAGCAAAATCAAGAGGATTCAAATTTGCCGAGAAAGCTGCATCAAGATAAACAGAGAGTAAGTTTTGGAAATCTTTCTTATTTTGAGTTGCAAATGGATAGGCTGTCCAATCTGCTGCTGTAAACGCGTTCATAAATGTATTTAATGAACGGCGAATCATTAAAAAGAATGGGTCACGAACAGGAAACTTTTCAGAGCCACATAAAGCGGTATGCTCTAAAATATGTGCAGTTCCTTTAGAGTCCATAGGTTGTGTTCTGAACGCAACAAGAAATACATTTTCATCATAATCAGTTGCCAAGTGATAATGCACCGCACCTGTGACTTTATGCTTATATTCAGACACTAAAATATCTAATGCTTCAACATGGTGCTGACGTAGCAACTGAAACGCAGGGTGAACAGTTTGAGAAATGGTTTCAGTGACATCTACAGTCATGTGATCTCCTAACATATCGGATAAGTGAATAAGTCTCATTATAGCCTGAGTCGGCTTGAGATTGGCGAACAAAAGCCAAGTAAAATACTATGTTTTTGTTGAGTATTAGTTTTCATGGGCATAGCTTTGATATCAAGCACATAGCTAGCTTAGTTGTATCCTACCAGAACAAAACCTTTTAATACTATCTATATGCTACACGACAAATAAAAAAGCTCACCAAAATGATGAGCTTTTTAGACTTTTTCAATTAAAAACGATAGCGAAGTGCGACTTGAGCATTTAAAGGGTCACCCATCATATTTGAATCATTTGCTCCACTATGGCCGGAAACAAAATAATCGCGATCAAACAAGTTATTTAGGTTTAAGTTCACATCATAACGTTCACTTTGATAACCTAAAGCTGCATTTACAACCGCATACCCAGGTAAAACGTTTTTGTTATCTGGTGCACTAAAGCGCGATGATTCACCACGACCACCTACAGCCGCATACCAATGATCATTAATTTGATATTTTAACCACAGGTTAGCTGTGTTGTTTGGCGTAAGCGCTGAGTGATTACCCG
The DNA here is from genome assembly GCF_000582255.1 of Acinetobacter sp. 1566109. NCBI lineage: Bacteria > Pseudomonadati > Pseudomonadota > Gammaproteobacteria > Moraxellales > Moraxellaceae > Acinetobacter > Acinetobacter sp. 1566109. Next base: position 75,155 of record NZ_JEYB01000006.1, read on the forward strand.
TAAATCCAACAGTCGACTTTTCAATCTTACCATCCATATAAGAATAGCCAGCTAGCACTGACAACTGATCAGTCAACTGACCTGTTAATGAAAGTTCAACACCTTTTGTTTTTTGCTCGCCTGCCAATAGTGCTTGATTTGGATTAGCTGGATCTTGGTTTTGAATATTGGTTTGGCTCATTTCAAATAAAGCCAATGTCACATTCAATTGATCATTCACATCCCACTTTGCACCCGCCTCATAATTTTCAGTTTTTGTTGGTTTTAAATCAGCACTGTTTTGATAAAAAACAAATGAATCAGCCAAAGGCTGGAAAGAACGATTATAAGAAGTATAAAGTGAAAGATTATTTACTGGCTGATAGACCACCCCAATTCGTGGAGAATAAGTATTGTCAGTACGGTTTAAGTCTAAATTCGTACTCGTTTTATCATCACGATCTTGAGATAGATTGTCATAACGTAAACCAACTAAAACTTTAAGCTGATCTGTTACTGTCATTAAATCTTGCAGATACACACCATAGTTTTCAAAGGTATTACTATTGTTATTGCGTGCAACTGTTGTTCCGGTATTAATAGGTGCCCAGTAATCTAATTTAGGATTATATAAATCAGTAGTTGTCTTAGCACCTTGCCAAAGTATCTCATCTTTATGCTGTTTACTATATTCAGCACCAATTAAAGTATTGTGCTTTAAGAAACCTGTATTAAATAAAGCGCTCAACTCTTGTTGAACATATACACCATCTTCATTACGCAGGCGTTTATTTTGAGTCAAAGTAATTTTTGTCTTATCAGCAGGATGCGTATCAACACTATATTGACGATCTAATGAGTAGTTATAGTGGCGAACTGCACCATGATATTTGAGTTGATCATTAAACTCATGATCCAAGCTGATAGTCTGGCTTGAGATTTCAGTATCGACATCCCCAACTTCTTTACCGTTTAATGCACCATAAAAAGTTTTAGGATTTGTCTTAACTGGTTTACCTGTAATTGGATCTGTCGGGAAACCTTGATCAGCTAGACGATCATCGTGCAAGTAGTCGGCCTGAAGTAAAAGTTTGGTTTTATCAGTAATATCCCACTGTACAGATGGAGCCACCGCCTGTCGTTTTAAAAATGCCTGATCGCGATAACCATCTGAGTCTTCAACTGCACCAGTTAAACGAACTTTAACATTCTCGGCTACTTTTTCATTTACATCGACTTCTGCACGACGTTGCCCTGTAGTACTGCCAATCAGGCTCACTTCACGTAAGGATTGATCCATTGGTTTTTTATTAATCTTGTTAACTAAACCGCCCGCCGAACCGCGTCCATATAATACAGAAGCAGGTCCTTTTAGTACCTCAACTCGTTCAACATTCGACATATCACGAAAATACAAAGCATCATCGCGAATACCATCTACATAATTATCTGTGATTGCAGAGAAACCGCGAATCATGACCTGATCACGTTGCCCATCCCCCACACTAAAGCTCAAACCAGCAACGTTTTGCAAAGCACCTTGCATAGAAGTCACTGTCTGCTCTCTTAGAATTTGTTTCGGTACAACATTTACAATTTGAGGAACATCTTTTAATTGCATAAGTCCTTTAGTGGCACTTGATGCTTGTCCTACCTCTTGTTTTAAACTGTTTTCCTTCTCAGCTTTTACTGAAATCGTTGGAAGGTTGGTTACAGCCTGTGAGTCTGTCTCTGCGGCATATACATGGCCTGTTATAACCCCAACTGATGAAATAAATAAAATAGAACGTTTCATGTAAGTTCGCTATGAATAATTTCAGGCGAAGTTTCAATGAAATACTATACATTTGTAAATATTATCAATAATCATTATTAATTGATAATATTTATTAAAAAGAATATTTCGATTGCTTAGGCAAACAATAAAACTCTACTAACTGCTGAATTACCTGAATTTTATTCAATAAACTACAGCAAATGTGAGCAATGGTGTAAAATTATCAGTCTGATTTTTTATTCTGTGACAACACATATGGCAACTGTAGATCTTTTTGCAATTGGTAATGCATTAATCGACCAAGAATTTAAAGTGTCTGATGATTTTCTTAGTCAGCAAGGCTTACAAAAAGGCACCATGCAGTTGTCTGACGGTAAAACACAATCTGCCCTTTATGAAAAATTAAAGCAAACTCAAGACTACAAAGGCCAAGCAAGTGGTGGTTCTGCTGCAAATACAACTGTAGCTTTTAGTGCATTAGGTGGAACTGCTTTTTATGGTTGCCGCGTTGGCAACGATGATTTGGGTTCAATTTATCTGCAAGGTCTAAATGATGCAGGCATTCAGACTACGCCAAAGTCCATCAGTGAAGGTGTAACAGGCACCTGTATGGTACTTATTAGTCCAGATTCTGAGCGTACCATGCATACCTATTTAGGTATTACAGCTGAACTCTCTCAAGACCAAATCGATTTTGAGCCATTAAAAACAGCAAAATGGCTTTATATTGAAGGCTACCTTTCTACGAGTGAAACGGCACGTAAAGCGGTAAAACAAGCTCGAGAAATAGCTAAAGCTCACGGCGTTAAAATTGCGTTATCTTTATCAGACCCTGCAATGGTTCAATACGCACGTGAAGGCTTAGAAGAGCTTATGGATGATGGTGTAGATTTATTGTTCTGTAATGAACAAGAAGCTTTAATGTATACCAATACTTCTACTATTGAGGATGCACTCACTCAGTTGCGTTTTAAAAACCATACTGTTGTGATTACACAAAGTGCCAAAGGTGCTTTAGTTGCAAATTCAACCCAACATTTTCATGTGCCTGGCCGTCACGTAGAAGCTGTAGATACGAATGGCGCTGGTGATGCTTTTGCTGGTGCCTTCCTCTATGCATTAAATCATCATGAAGATTTAACTGCTGCGGCGCAGTTAGCCATCTTAATTTCTAGTGAAGTTGTGTCTCAATTTGGTCCTCGTTTAGCCATTAATGACTATGCTAAACTTCTCGAAAATTTTCAGAAGGAATGTGCTTGAAATGGAAAGGATCTGTATGACGGAAGAAGTTCCTGAGCGTGAAGCTAGAGCTTTTGACACTTTACAAGGAACGACTATTTTCATTACACAGCGTGATGGCTCATTCTATGCCTATCAGAATTTATGCCCGCATTTGCAAACCGAACTTGAGTATTTAGAAAATCAATTTCTAGACCAAGACAAAGAATATATTCAATGCTCTACTCACGGTGCTTTATTTAACGTGGAAACTGGCGAATGTATTTCAGGTCCTTGTTTAGGTGATTTTTTAAATAAAGTTGAGATTAAAGTACATTCAGATGGCGGTATTTATATCGTAGACTGAGATCATCAACATTAGAGTTTCTACCATGGCTGATTTCTTTTTTAATTATTATCTTATGCCATTTCATTTAAGTGTTGTGGCTTTGATATTGCTCAGTGTGGTAGAAACTATTGGTATGTATATCGGGTTACGGCCGAGTCAACTCCTAAAAAAAATTGCACCAGACTGGCTTACTAACTCACCTATACTTAATGTTAAGTTTTCTAAAGCTCTAATTTTTGTTTTTTTACTCATTAATTTCAGTTTTGCTGGTTACTTCTTACAGCTGTCTTTCTTTGCTATACAGCATTACTTTATCACTCCATTTTACTTAATCATCCCTGCACTGGTCATTGCAATCTTTTTTACCGTATTTATGATTCATTGTCTTGATCAAGTGATTAAACCAAAGCATACACATACCAATTACAATCTTTTAGGGCGACTAGCAACTATCTCTAGTGGCAGTGCCAGACCCGGTTTTTCAGCTCAAGCACGTGTACGTGATGAGTTCGGCCAACTACACTACGTGCAAGTTGAACCAGAATATGGCGAGCTAGAATTATATTCACAAGTCATTCTTATTAAAGTGCATAAAAGCCATTATGTTGCCAAAAAAATCTCCTTATCAAACGATCTTTTTGCACCCGATTAATTTTCCATAATTTTTGTCTTTTATCAGTTTAATAACTTTATTATTCCCTTCTATCTTTTTATTTTTTAATTAAAATTAATCCAACTCTTTTAGTTAGAAATAAAAATAACTTTATTATACCCAACCATTTTAATCAGAATTAAATTTAACCATACCATTTTAATCAACTTAAAATATTTATTTACAAGTGTTTTAGTTGGATTTAACAATCAATCCAAACTATTTTAGTAAGATATTTTATTTAAAATTATTTAAATACATAAGATATTGTTTTATATAAAAAAGATAATTAAGTTTTTATTTAAAATATATTTATTGTTTATTTTTAATATATTTTGATTAATAATGAAATTAATATGTATCGAGGTTTATTCTATGAGCCTTAAAAATCTAGATATTAATGCCAAATTAGTTAGAGAAATTACGATTATTCTAATAATTAAAGTCGTGCTTCTCTTAACAATCAAACATATTTGGTTTGACGCTCCCACTATCCCCAAAAATTTCGACAATCAGGTCGCCGAGCATATTGCAGGCGATAACACTTCCCACATTAAGGAGACACGTTGATGATTTCTGAAAGCGTGGTTGATCTTTCGCGGTTCCAATTTGCCATGACCGCAATGTATCACTTTCTTTTCGTACCTTTGACCCTAGGCCTTGCATTTATTCTGGCTATTATGGAAACAACTTATGTGATATCTGGTAAAGAAATTTACAAAGATATGACTAAGTTTTGGGGAAAATTATTTGGTATTAACTTTGCCTTAGGTGTAACTACAGGCTTAACCATGGAGTTCCAATTCGGGACAAACTGGGCATATTACTCACATTATGTAGGTGATATTTTCGGTGCACCATTAGCAATTGAAGGCTTAATGGCATTCTTCCTTGAGTCAACATTTATTGGTTTATTCTTTTTCGGATGGGATCGCCTGAGCAAAGTACAACATTTAGGTGTAACTTGGTTAGTTGCTCTTGGCTCTAATATGTCAGCGCTCTGGATTTTAGTTGCGAATGGCTGGATGCAAAACCCGGTAGGTGCAGCATTTAACTTCGAAACCATGCGTATGGAGCTTGTCGATTTCGGTGCACTTATTTTCAACCCAGTTGCACAGGTTAAATTTGTACATACTGTTTCTGCCGGATATGTAACAGGTGCGATTTTCGTACTTGCCATTTCAAGCTACTATCTACTCAAAAAACGTGACCTACCTTTTGCCCGCCGTTCATTTGCAATTGCCGCCATTTTTGGTCTTGCCTCTACACTTTCAGTGATTTTGCTTGGTGATGAATCTGGTTATGAGTTAGGTGATGTGCAAAAAACTAAACTCGCTGCAATTGAAGCAGAATGGGATACTCACCCTGCTCCTGCTCCATTTACGTTATTTGGTGTACCCAACCATGAAGAAATGCGAACAGACTATGCAGTTAAAATTCCATATGCATTAGGTCTAATTGCAACTCGTTCAACAACTAAAGAAGTCACTGGTTTAAAAGACTTAATGCAACAGCATGAAGTGCGTATTCGTAACGGTATGCTTGCTTATGCTGAACTTGAAAAACTACGTGCTGGTGATCGCTCACCTGAGTTGTTAGCTTCATTTGAAAAAAATCAAAAAGATTTAGGTTATGGCCTACTTCTTAAAAAATATGCACCAAATGTTGTAGATGCAAGCGAACAAAACATTCAAGCAGCTGTGAAAGACACTGTTCCAAATGTTACAGCATTATTCTTCTCGTTCCGTGCAATGGTTGCATCTGGCTTCTTAATGTTGCTTCTTTTCATTTTAGCGACTTGGGCTGTTGCGAAAAGAAATGCTGAGAATAAACCTTGGCTACTTAAATATGCATTATTTGCCTTACCACTTCCATGGATTGCTGCACAAACTGGTTGGTATGTAGCTGAGGGCGGCCGTCAGCCGTGGTCTATTGGTGAGATTTTACCAACACACTTATCAGCTTCAAGTTTAAGTACAGGCGATGTGTGGGGTTCCATCCTCGCGTTAGCAGCGTTCTATACCGTCCTTTTAATTATTGAAATGTACTTAATGATTAAATTTGCTCGCTTAGGACCAAGCTCACTTCACACTGGTAAATACCATTTTGAAAAACAAGAGCCAAAAGCAGCTGTTAATGGAGAGGCTTTATCATGATTGAATACGAACTCCTGAAAATCATATGGTGGGTGTTAGTTGGGGTCTTGCTTATTGGGTTTGCTTTAACCGATGGCTTCGATATGGGCTCAATGGCACTCATGCCTTTTGTTGGCAAGACTGATAACGAACGACGTGCTGCTATTAATACCATAGCACCACACTGGGATGGTAATCAGGTCTGGTTTATTACAGCAGGTGGCGCCTTATTTGCTGCGTGGCCAATGGTTTACGCGGTTGCATTCTCCGGAATGTATTGGGCCTTATTACTTGTGCTATTTGCCCTGTTCTTACGCCCTGTAGGTTTTGACTATCGTTCTAAACTCGAAAATAAAAAATGGCGCAACTCTTGGGACTGGGGCCTTTGTATTGGTGGTGCCGTGCCTGCTCTAGTTTTCGGTGTAGCATTCGGTAATTTATTCTTAGGTATTCCTTTTAGTTTAGATAGCACATTGCGCTCTGAATATTCGGGTAGCTTCTTTGCTCTTCTTAACCCGTTTGCTTTAGTTTGCGGCATTGTCAGTTTATCTATGTTGTGTGCGCACGGCGGTGCTTGGCTTATGCTTCGCACAGACGGCGCTTTAAAACAGCGTTCTGCTAAGGCCACTCAAATTATGGCAGCAGTATTCTTGGTTTGCTTTCTTGTTATTGGAGCTTGGTTATGCTTCGGTCAAGTTCCTGGTTATAGCTATGCTGCAGCAATTGATACAAATGCTGCACTTAACCCTTTAGCTAAACAGGTAGTCACAAATAACAACTCAGGTTGGATGAACAATTACACTAATTATCCAATTACCAAGATCGCTCCAGTTCTCGCAATTTTAGGGGCAATTATTGCATTCTTTACAGCATCAAAAGCAAAAGCAGGCTTAAGCTTTGCTGGCACAAGCTTAATGATTGTAGGTGCGATCTTAACTGCTGGTTTTGCACTCTTCCCATTTTTATTACCATCAAGTGTCAATCCAAACTCTAGCTTAACAATGTGGGATGCGGTATCAAGCCATCGTACTTTAGGGGTTATGACTGTTGCTGCATGCATATTCGTTCCGATCATTTTGCTCTACACCAGTTGGTCGTATTACAAAATGTGGGGCGTGATTACCAACAAACATATCGAGTCAAACTCGCACAGCTTGTACTAATAAGGAGAAGCATATGTGGTATTTCGCATGGATTCTTGGAATTTTGATGGCATGTTTTGCGGGTGTACTCAGTGCACTTTATATCGAACATCATCAAAATTTAGATGAGGAATAAATCATGGCAAACGCAATGACAGCACCAAATCAACGAAAAGCTCAAGCATTCGCAATGGCCATTTCATTTCTGTTGGCATTGCCGCTTGCTGTAATTTTACTGGTGCATCCTTCCCTCATGTTAGATGCAAACGGACACTACAATCATAGCCAGCTTATGCTGGTGATGGTGGGTATTTCTGGAGGCTTCATTTACGGGGTTGGTTTTGTACCACACTTCTGGTTATGGAAATGGTTATTTAGCCCATGGGTAGCTTGGCCTCTCATGCTTTTAGGCTATTACATCTGGTTTTTAACCTAAAAAAAGGACCTCATTTGAGGTCCTTTTTCATTTCAATTAGTTTAATTGGTATAAGTGGTATTCCAACGTCTGCTTCAGTCGGATATGGTTCTACATGACCTGTTTTTGCATAACCACGTCTCTCATAATAAGCAATTAGCTCCGAACGTACATTTAAAACATACATGAGTGCACTGTCCAATTCTGGTGTTTTTTGCAAAGCGAACTGTTCAGCATACTCCAAAACACAGCGACCAACTTTCATATTCTGTAGATTAGGATCTGTACAGAATGTTCCTATCTCAACAGTATTGTTCTGAAATGTAAGACCAATACATGCAACAATTTGTGAAGAATCTATTTCTGCAACTAATAATACCGAGTTAGACAATTTCAATTGCTGTGTCAATTGTTCTTGACTAATACGTTGGCCTTTTACGAATTCAACTTCAGTTGTCCAGCTTCTACCTTGTTGTGTTCTATAAGAATGATTAATCAAGTCTAAAAGTGATGGAATGTCACTTAGTTCAGCTAAACGGAAATTTAAATTCATCATAAATATGCTTAGGCTATTTTAAATATTTAAAAAATAAAGCCGATATTAAATCGGCTTTATCTTGAATAGCAATTGCTTAATTTGATTGTTCAGCTAACCAAGCCATAAATTTTTGACGCTCAGCCTTAGAAGATTTTTGCCAAAGCTCGACTAGACGCTGATCATTTGTTTGTGCAACACCTGCCGAAGGTACTGTTGCGGCAATAGATGTTGTAACTTGAGAAGTAGATGGCTTGGCAGCAGCATAAACAGGTTCAGGCTGTGGTTTAGAAGGCTTTGTCGTAAAGTCAGCCACCTTACCCAACAAACCCGTTGCAAACCAAGGTCTTGCTTCGTTGTTTGCACCAGTTTGCTGAACAACCAGTTCGTTATTTGAGTTATATAAAGCGACTGTTGGTTGCTCAGCATATTTCTTTGCTTGCTCATATTTTTTTGGTACACCCACCATAGCAAGCTTATAAGTTTGACCATCTTTTAAAGTTGGAGTTTGAATTGTAACAACACCAGACTTAACAATATCGTGTTCACCATTTAGATGTTCAAAGTATTCTTGATAACGCACACTTAGGTTTGTTTCACCCGCATCAATTTTGTAGTTATTTTTAGAGGAACGGAATAATCCTGAATTGACTTCTTGACCGTTCACCGCAAGGATTACAATTTCCTCAGGTGCCGTAATTGTAACTGCTGAAAATACCGAACCGCTTAGTAATAAACCAATTGCAGCAACACTTAATCTTAAAGTCATCTGTTCACGTCTCTATAATATTTAATAGTTTGTAAAAACATGAGCAATATGCAATATGATTATGACGATTTTATGACACTATCTGTTTTAGCATAACTACACTTAAAACTTTTAAAATATATTATTGAATTATAATAAATAACTATTTTTCATGTTAATTTTGAACACAAAAAAAAGAGTACCATTGAGGTACTCTTTTGATTAACTAAAATTAGTTAAATGTTTTGAAACGATCTTCATCGTTAATAAATGCTTTCTCACCAGCTGGTGCTTCAACAGAACCAAATACTAATTGAGCACGTAATTTCCAAGTTGATGGGATATCAAATGCTTCAGCAGCGTCAGCATCAACAATTGGGTTATAGTGTTGTAAAGAAGCACCTAAACCAAGTTCTGAAAGCGCAGTCCAAGTTGCAAATTGTGCAATTGCGGTTGAATGTTCAGACCAAACTGGAAAGTTGTCTGCATATAGTTCAAATTGCTCTTGCAAGTTTTTAATAACAGCTTGATCTTCATAAAATAGTACTGTACCAACACCGGCAACGAAACTATCAATTTTTGCATTAGTACCAGCAAAAGCATCTGCAGGAACAATTTTACGTAATGCCTCACGAACCAAATTCCAAAATTTAGTATGTGATTCACCATATAGAGTAACTACACGTGAAGATTGTGAATTAAACGATGAAGGACTATGTTTAACAGCTTCACGAATTGTTTCTTCAATTTTTGTGCGATCTAATGCAACATTTTTACCAATTGCATAAATAGTACGACGGTTTTTAATTTTATCTAAGAAAGTAGACATTTTTATTTCCTACCTATTTGTTTGACCATTGGCCGTTGTTTGGGAATGAATATAGTCTATGAAACTCATTTCTTATAATCAGCATTAAAAATATGACAGTTCGTTTTATTTTCGCAACAATAAAAAAAGATATGGATATAAAAAAACCTCACTATTTCATGAGGTTTTTTTAGAGTTTAGCTGCAAATTACTTTTCTGTTTCAAATAATGCCGCTACAAATGATTTTGCCGAGAACGGTCTTAAATCATCAATTTTTTCACCCACACCAATAAAACGAATTGGTACATGAGTACGACTAGCAATATTAAACAGTACACCACCTTTTGCAGTACCGTCCAACTTAGTAATAGTAATACCAGTTAAACCTACTGCTTGATCAAATTCTTGTACTTGGTTAATTGCATTTTGCCCCGTACCTGCATCTACTACTAACATAATTTCATGAGGTGCCGTAGCATCAATTTTTTGCATAACACGCTTAACTTTTTTAAGCTCTTCCATTAAGTTGCTTTTGTTATGTAAACGACCTGCGGTATCTGCAATTAACACATCAATACCTTTAGCACGCGCACTTTCAAAAGCATCGAAGATAACCGAAGCACTATCTGCACCATGGCCTTGAGCGACAACAGCAATGTCGTTACGCTCACCCCAAATTTGCAATTGTTCAGTAGCAGCTGCACGGAATGTGTCACCTGCTGCTAACATGACTTTCTTGCCTTCGCCTTGTAAACGCTTAGCCAGTTTACCAATAGTGGTTGTTTTTCCAACACCATTAACGCCCACCATTAAAATCACATAAGGTGATTTATTAGGGTCAATATGCAAAGGCTTCACACGTGGAGCCAGTAAAGCAACCAACTCTTCTTGTAAGGCTTTATAAAGCGAATGTGAATAAATCAAATCACCACGCGCAGTACGTTCAGTCAAGTTGGTAATAATCGTTTTCGTTGCATCTACACCAATATCTGCAACTAATAATTGCTCTTCAACTTCTTCAAGCAGCTCATCATCAATTTCTTTACCACCAATTAAGATATTTACCATACCATCGGTGAAATTACGGCGAGTTTTGCTTAAACCTTCTTTCATTCGCCCAAAGAAACCAGATTTTGGTTGCTCTGGCTCAGTTGAAGGTGCCGTCTCGACAACTTCTGGTGCTTTTACTTCTTGCTTAACAGGTGACTCAACGATAGGAACATCGATAGCAGGTAAATTAGGCAATGTGACATCGTCATCCCCGATCTCAGCATCTATCAAGAATTTATTTTGCATATTCGATTGTTGTTGCATGCCGATTCCTTGAAAAGCAGCGTGTTAAAAAATAGAAAGTTTAGCATAAATTCAAGTTTTTGCCTGCTCCAATAGCGAGCAAAACCTTTCTAAAATAAAGACCATGCTTATTGAGTATCTTCTTGTGCTAACGCAGGATATTCCTTGATATGATCATGTTCAGACTGATAAGCGTACATTAACTTTAGATACTCTGCCCTATGAATTTTTGATTGAGTCATTATCAACTCTGCCATATCTTGAGTTCTAGGATATGTAGCCTGTCGAGAAAGTTGTACAATTCGTTGATACTGTTCCGAGTTCACAGGACGAAACAATGCTAAATAAGACAGCATAAAAATACAGCCAATGATAATAATCACAACCAGATTAAAACATTGGTCTGCCTTTAACTCAGACTTTAATTTAAGAAAATTTTCTTTGAATGTGAGCATGACCTACCTCTAATTGATGTAGTGTAGGGTTCAATGCACTTCAGCACAAGGTCAAAATCCAGTAAGGCTAATATTCTTTAGCCTTACTGGATGATAAACTTTAGCTTATTAAAGAACGTATTACAGAGAAGTATAAGATTGCTGCAATAATTACTAGCACCAGTAACATGGCAAAAATACTTAATCCTTCTTCAGCATCAGCTGGATGCAATTCATCTTCATCTGCAATTTTTCTAAGTTCACCATCATAAACCTGATAGAACCAAGCTTTTTGATTAGGATCCAATTGGCGAGCATAGTCAAAAACCCGTTTACGTTGCGCCAAACAATAATCACCTAAATGTATTTCTTGATGGAAAATTGCTTCGTCTAATAATTTACGATGGTAATGAGCAAGCTCTATGATTTGCTCCTCTTTAGGAGGAGTATCAAAAACAAAGCCATCGATAGTATTTGTCATAGTTATTCTCCTTGTCTTTTATTCTCATATTGATTTTACTCAAAATTATTTGTGAATAATGTTTAATCATGTATCCTAATAGTGAACCAACTAATGCTGAACAATAGTTGACAAATCCATTAATTTGTAATATTAGTTTAACAATTCTAAGTTACATTAGTTCAAAGGCAGTGGCCTTTAGAAAAAGTAATCATAATTAAAATAAGGAGTTTTATATGATTCAACGTATCTCTCATCATGATTTAGAACATGTATACGCAACTGCAGTTAACACAATTCACTCTCAAATGAATTTCCAAGATGCTGTTGCGCAGTTAGAAGAAGTTGCGCGTGCTGGTCACGGCAAAGCTGCCCTATTCTTAGCAGAGCTATATTATCAAGGTTTCCGTGTAGAACGTGATTCCATGAAAGCACAATATTGGCAGAAACTAGCCACCATGCAAGCATAAAGAGACGTCACTTAGGTGGCGTTTTTTTATACCTATCAAAAACCAAAATTACCTATTTATCTAAAGCCTTACTTCGCCACTTTAGCCGTGGCTCAGGTGGCGTTTTTTTATACCTGTAAAAAGTTCAATATAAATTAACCATAACTATGTTCATCTTGCGCTTCGCCAAAGCTTTAGTCGCTTTGTCTTGCTCAGGTGGCGTTTTTTTATATCTGAAAAAACTAAAGTTATTAATTTTTTCTGCAACCCTACTTCACTATTCTTAGTCATAACACAGCATTATTTTTTAGTATTGATTTATATAGATATTTCAAGTCATCAATATTTGTTTACGATTTGACACCTGTTTAAACTGAAATGTCATGTGGTTTTCTTATAATAAGCAAGACAAGTTGAAAACCTTTAAATTTAAAATGAACAGTTTAAGTAATCTACAACCGGTTTCTAAAGACTTGATGATCAAGATTTATATTTTAAGAACCATGATGTATTGTGGAGTTCTTTGGGGACTATTTGATGAAGGCTGGGCCATTAAATCAGATCAGGAAGATTTTATTTTTCCTTTTTGGTTAAATGGAGTGCAAGCACATCGATATGCCAAAACTCATTGGCCTAATTACAAGCCAAGAAAAATTACCCCAAAAGACTTTCATGAATCTTTATTACCTACTTTAACACGGTTAAAAGTTACCCCTGCATTATTTAACTCATCTCATCGTAAGTTGAAGTTATCTACTCAACAAATGCATCATTTCTTTTTTAATCATCCAAAATGGCAGGTAGCTTAAAGTTTTTAAGCTACCAAATTTAGAGTGCTTTTTGAGCGCTTAAGCGTAAAACTAATATTTGAATGACTCGTAAGTCTTTGCTTTTTTCAAAAATCGAGCTAATTTAAATCAAAATGATAAAACAACAGGACAGAAGAAATGACTATCGTTGCACAAGTAATTAAGAACAAATCTGAACAAGCCATTTTTACAATTTCACCCGAAGCGACTGTCCTCGAAGCAATTACGATTATGGCGGAAAAAGGTATTGGTGCTTTAGTTGTAGCAGAAGGTGAAAAAGTTGTTGGAATATTATCTGAACGAGATTACACACGAAAAGTAACGCTTATGGAGCGTTCTTCTTATAGCACCACAGTTGCTGAAATTATGACGGCAAAAGTAATAACCGTAGGTTTAAACAATACAGTTGAAGAATGTTTACAACTCATGACTGATCGTCATTTACGACACTTACCTGTATTAGATAATGAAAAATTAGTTGGTTTTATTTCAATTGGTGACTTAGTTAAAGCAGCTATGGAAGATCAGAAAGTTTTAATTGAACAATTAAAGCAATATATTTCAGGCTAAATACAAAAATAAAAATGGGCGATTAACGCCCATTTTTTATTGTCTTTAAAAATTAAAGATAATTCGTAATTAAAGCAACTAAACGCTCTAGCAAAATATCAGCTTGAGCTTGTGTCATGTTGATTGGCGGTAATAAACGAACCACCGAACCTGCCGTAACGTTAATAATAAGTTTGTATTCATCACGAGCAATCGCAACAAGTTCAGCACAATCTTTAGGTAGTTGAATACCGATCATCATACCGAAACCACGTACTTGCACATTCTTATCCGACAATTGGGCACGTAATTGATCAACAATATAATTACCTACTACTGCTGCATTCTCTACCGCATTTTCCTTCTGGATTGTGTCAATTACCGTATAAACCACACGAGAACCCAATACTGTACCGCCATAAGTAGAACCATGACTGCCTGGCCCTAACAAACCTACAGCCTTACCTTGAGTCATTACAGCACCTACAGGGAAACCATTACCCAATCCTTTTGCTGTAGTTAAAACATCCGGAATAATATTTGTATGTTGATACGCAAAGTATTTACCGGTACGACCATTACCAGTTTGGATTTCATCTAGCATCATCAACCAGTTATGCTGATTACAAATTTGGCGAACTTCTTCTAAATAGCTAAATCCTTGAGGTGCAGTATTAATACCACCTTCACCTTGGATTGGTTCAATTAAAATAGCAACGATATCTGGATGCTGTAAGGCTGCCTCTTGAATGGCTTCAATGTCACCAAATGGGACTCGAATAAAGCCTTCCACCAAAGGTGCAAAACCGTCTTGTACTTTCTTGTTACCAGTTGCAGAAAGTGTCGCCAAAGTACGACCATGAAATGATTGTTCAGCCACAATAATCTTTGGCAAGCTTATACCTTGTTGAGTACCAAATTTACGAGCAATTTTAATCGCTCCTTCGTTTGACTCGGCACCACTGTTTGAAAAGAAAATTTCTTCCATACCTGAAACCTCAGCAAGCTTTTGCGCCGCAGCAGTTTGCCAAGGAATTTCAAATAAATTGCTCGTATGCACGAGAGTAGCTGCTTGTTCTGCAATTGCCTCGGCAATAGCTGGGTGAGCATGTCCTAGTCCACATACAGCAATACCAGTAAGTGCATCTAAATATTCTGTACCATCTTGTGTATAAAGATATGCCCCTCGGCCTCGGACAAAACTGATCGCTTGGCGACCATAAGTAGCCATTAAGTGTGTTGGTTGATCAGGTTGTACTGGAGCTAGGGTAATATCAGTCATCACGAACTCTGTCTGTATGAGGTTTTAAGAAGGGTTTATATAAACAAAAACTTGCACTGATGAAAAGTCTCATCCTTCATTTATCTAAAATTTCGTCTGCTTTTTGCTATCGCTTCGGTTTATACAATAAAATATTGAATATTCTGTGCAACTTTAAGCAACAAGGCGGTTTGCAAAGCGATGTGAACACCCCCTATAATGCTGCAAGATTAGTTGAGGATCTATTTATGACTGAACAAGCACGTGATACTGAAGCGTTAATTCGCGATCAAATTGCGAAGCATCCCGTTTTACTTTACATGAAAGGCACTCCACAGTTTCCACAATGTGGTTTCTCTGCACGTGCAGTAGAGGCGCTCAGTCAAATTGGTCGTCCATTTGCATATGTGAACATCTTAGAAAACCCTGATATTCGTGCAACTTTACCAAAAATTGCAAACTGGCCTACTTTCCCACAATTATGGGTAAACGGCGAGCTTATTGGTGGTAGCGATATCATGCTTGAAATGTTCCAAAATGGCGAATTAAAACCATTAATCGAACAATACAGCGCAGCTCCAGAAGCTTAATAATAAAAAAGCCAATCGAAAGATTGGCTTTTTTATACTTATAAATTTAACAATCACTTATACCGATATAACGAAATAGTCCCTCAACACCAAGATCTGCTTTTAAAATAGTTAAATTTTTATACGGTGTGGTAGTTATCGCATCAAAAATATTCATGTTCGGATCTTCATGCAACTCATCTACGTTTTGATTCATAACTTCTTCAAAACGATCAGCTACAAATTCAAAGCCTAAATCCATTGCAATAAACAATGTATGTTCACAAGGTTGGAGGTACTGCTCCTGTGTCCAATCAATAACTGAAAGCTTACAGATTGGACAAAGGATATTGGCCGATGCATTTTCTAATTCAACTAACTGGTAAGACATACTTTTAAAAAACCGAGAAAAATCTATTTTATGAAAAATAATATGTAAACGCTATATTTGTTTTAAGCTTCATAAAATAAATTACAAGAGCATTTCAATGTAATTACATTAAAATTTCAAATTATTTAATTCCCTTTACTCGCTCGTATTTATCGGCCTTTTACAAAAAATTAAAATCAAACTTTATCGTTGCAAAACTAATAATGTAAAATCTTTAGTGTTGCATAAATAGGATATTTTAATGCTCACAGATCTTGATGATTTTTATTGTTTTGCCCTTGTTGTTGAGCATGGTGGATTTAGTGCTGCCGAACGTGTTACGGACATTCCAAAATCAAAATTAAGTCGTCGTGTTTATAATTTAGAGGAAAATTTAGGGGTTCGCTTAATTCAGCGCAGTTCTCGTCATTTTGCTGTTACCGATATCGGGATGGATATCTATAGACACGCACAAGTTATGATGAATGCTGCTCAAGCAGCCCATGATTTAGTTGATCACTTAAGTATTCAACCAAGAGGCGTAGTCAAAGTAAGCGTTCCTGTAGACATTGCACAAAACCAGCTACCTAAAATTTTACCGGCATTCTTAAAAAAATATCCCGAAATTCGTTTACAACTTATTGTAAGCAACCGTCGCGTTGATGTGATTAATGAAGGTATTGATGTAGCTCTACGTGTCAGATCTAAATTAGATGATGACCCTAGCTTAGTACTTAGACAGTTTGCGCTCATAGAACAAAGTTTATTCGCAAGCCAAGCTTACTTAAATGAGTTTGGTAATATTAAGTCACCTGATGAGTTAAGCGATCATCGTATTTTAAGCTTGTCCGAAGAGCATTTAGATCAACAATTTATTTTACATGGTCCAGATAGCCAACTGAAAAAAGTGAAAGTTAGCCCCACTGTAATGGGAACAAATCTTTATATGCTTGCCCAACTTGCAAGTCAGAATTGTGGTATTGCCTTATTGCCAGAAACAGCAGCTGAAGATTTTGTAAAATCGGGTCAGCTTGTACAAATCTTACCGGACTGGAAAGCAGCTCACGGTATATTCCACGCTGTTTACCCATCTCGTAGAGGACTACTTCCAGCAGTGCGTGTATTTATTGATTATCTTGTGGAACATCTCTCAGAGCATTAATAAATTAAGCTCCATAAAAAAGTTCGATGTTATATCGAACTTTTTATTTTATAACGATTAAGTTTTTGGATAATTTCCCACCCCTTCTGGCCAAGGTGTAAGTAGCTCAAAACCTGTATCTGTAACTGCAACCATATGTTCCCATTGAGCAGATAAAGAAAGATCTTGAGTAATGACGGTCCAACCATCATTTAATTCTTTAACTTGAGGTTTGCCTGCATTCACCATAGGTTCAATTGTAAAGACCATACCTTTCTTTAGAACCAAACCTTGTCCACGTTGACCATAATGCAGAATATTAGGCTGCTCATGGTAAACTTTACCAATGCCATGCCCACAATACTCTCGAACAATGCTATAACCCTCGCGATGAGCAACCGATTGAATAGCGTAACCAATATCACCTAAAGTAGCGCCAGGTTTCACTGCATGAATACCAGCAACCATTGCCTCATAAGTTGTTTCAACCAACTTTTTCGCATGTGGATTTACGTTTCCAACGTAGTACATACGGCTCGTATCGCCAAAGTAACCATCTTTAATAATCGCTACATCAATATTAATAATATCGCCATCTTTTAAAACTTTATTTGGAGATGGAATACCATGACACACCACTTCATTGACTGAAGTACATATTGTTTTTGTGAAACCGTGATAACCAACATTGGCTGGTATGACCTTTAAAGTATTTACGATGTAATCATTGCAAATATTGTCTAAATACTCAGTTGTTACGCCTGGCTTAACGTACTTCCCTATCATTTCTAAAACTTGTGCAGCCAAACGCCCAGAAATTCTTAATTTTTCCAGATCTTGTTCTGTTTTAATTGTAACAGTAGAAGCTCTCATTCAATTTTATCCTCGTAGGCACTGTTTTGATCACACCTACAAAAATGTTAGTTAATTTATAGTATTTTAGAATGGATATATGATAGGCGGAAAGCTTTAAATGCCCAAATATTCAACATTCATAATAGTATTTTATATTTTTATTTTTACATAATTTTTTTAAAAAATCAGAGTTAAAAACTATTTTCTCTATTTCTTTCAAAGGTTTTTCAAATAGATAACTTAACCAGTTGATATTTTTCATATCTCTGACTGATTTAGAAAACTTGAAAAATCTCTTTTTCACATAAAATAGCGCTTGATCATGCTCTCTTTTACTCTAAAATTCTTTCTTTTTTGTTAAATTTAATTTATGCAACAACTTCGTACTGGAGATATTATTGCCTTAGGTTTTATGACCTTTGCCCTCTTTATTGGGGCAGGTAATATTATCTTTCCTCCCATTGTCGCACAGCAAGCTGGTGATCATGTATGGTTAGCGGCCATAGGCTTTTTGATTACTGCTGTTGGCTTACCCGTAATTACGATTATGGCACTCTCTCGCATGCAGGGTTCCATTGAAATCATTAGTTCACCTTTAGGGCGTATCGCAAGTCTGATTTTAACAGTAGTCTGTTATTTATCAGTTGGTCCTTTATTTGCTACACCACGAACTGCAACAGTTTCTTATGAAATTGGTTTTTCCTCTTATTTCGGAACATCAAGCAGTAGTCTTTTAATTTATAGCGCAATCTATTTTACATTTGTTACTTTAGTTTCGTTATATCCAAACAAGCTTTTAGACACAGTTGGACATGTTCTAGCACCTCTAAAAATTATCGCTTTAGCAATTTTAGGTATTGCAGCGGTTATGATTCCTGCGGGCTACGTTCCTGCTCCAATTAATCATTACGTTAACTCTCCTGTTTCGGAAGGTTTCGTAAATGGTTATCTTACTATGGACACTTTAGGTGCCTTAGTATTTGGTATCGTTATTATTCAAGCAATTTATTCGCGTGGTGTTACAGATAAAAAGCTAGTCACCAAATATGCAATTATTGCTAGCCTTATTTCAGGTGTTGGTCTTACTTTAGTGTACTTAAGCTTATTTAAATTAGGTTTAGGTAGTCACGAAGTTGCTCCAAATGCCGCAAATGGTGCTGTAATTCTGCATGCCTATGTTCAACATGCTTTTGGAAATATGGGTTCATTATTCCTAACTGGACTTATTTTCTTAGCGTGTATGGTAACTGCAATTGGTTTAACTTGTGCGTGTGGTGAATATTTTGCTCAACTCACCAAGTTACCTTATAAGCTTTTAGTATTTATCTTAGTTGGTTTCTCTTTCATTATTTCTAATCTTGGATTGACCAAACTCATTGCTGTATCAGTACCGGTTTTAAGTGCAATTTATCCACCAGCTATTGTGGTTATTATGCTCAGTTTCTTCTGGAAATTTTGGCATAAACCATCTTTTATTGTTGGTTCAGTAACAAGTATTGCTTTAATTTTCGGAATTATCGATGGGCTTAAGGTTGCGGGTTTTGGAGATAATCTTCCTATGTTCCTTCAACATTTACCATTAAATGAACAGAATTTAGCATGGTTGATCCCATCTTTAGTTGTTCTTGCGGTAACTACCCTTATCGACAAAGTTAAACATAAAAGCATTTAACCTGGTGTTTTTTTGAAATCGAGTTTTACCCAAACATGATTTTATATATTGAATAAAATGCTGCGTTTACCCAACCAGCATTTTATTTCCAACACTAGTATTTAATGACAATTCAACTATAGATATAATTAATTTTTGCTGTAATATTACATTAAAATAATTTTTAGCTTACTCAGGAAAGAAGAGCATAAATGAAAAGTAAATATTATCTAACATTAGCAGATGCAGAGTTTTTAATGGAAGAAGCTCAAAAATATGCAATCGAACACAACTTCAAAGTCAGTATAGCTATTGTTGATGAAACAAGCTCTTTATTACTTATGAAACGCCTAGATGGTGCCTCTCCTCTCAGTACACATATATGCCTAGAAAAGGCTAAATGCTCATCAATGAGTGGCCGTCCGTCAAAATTTTACGAAGAACTTCTTCAAAATGGCCGTCTTGGTTTCTTAAGTCTACCAAGTGCTAAAGGTATGCTAGAAGGCGGAAAAGCGATTATTTATGAAGGCCAGATTTTAGGTGCAATTGGTGTTTCTGGTGTCCAATCTTTTGAAGATGCTGAAATTGCACAACACGCAATTGATGTCTTCTTAAAGAAACAAAGCAACTAAAGTAAATTGAGAGAAAAGAGAAGTTATTACACTTTTCACCTAAAAATTTCTCTTTTCTAAAATATTAAGTATTTTATACAAAAATATTTAATATTTACCTTTTTTATACCTTAACTATTTATAAATATAGAGGTTTTCATAAAACTGTTCAAAAATTTTTCAATTGACTATTGAATTAAGCTAAAAATACAAGTACAACATTAAACTTATTCTTGACTAAAACATTCGGTTTTAGCGCAACCACAAGGAGGGATGGAGATGTTATCATTACATTTCAACAAACAAGTCTTCATTAACACTCTGAACAGTAAAGATTCAGTTGTTTATGGAGTAACAACACTTGCTCTTATGCTGACTCTACTGTTTCAAGGTATGATTAAAGGGAATCTGAAACCCGAATACTTTATGTATGCCATGGTTGTTTCTTTTGTATTTTGTGTATGGGCCTTTGTCGACCACAAAATGCGAAAATTAGCTAAAAGACGACTTAGTCAACAGAAATAAGAATTCAAAAATGGATGAGCAATCATCCATTTTTTATTTATTTAAAAATAGAAAAATCGTTCCCATTACCAAAATAGCAGTTGCCAGCAGCTCAGTAATAATTAAAGCAATCATCATAAATGTCATCAGCCATGTCGGCAAATTAACCTGCCCTAACCTATGCGGTTGTTTAAATTGATTGGTCGTATCCTGCAAAAACCCATGAATGATATAAACTAAAATTGAGAAACTAAAAAACAGTATATTTGCCAATACACACCATACAGCAATATCCTCATTTAAAACAGTGAAATAGCTCAATACAGCTAGAATGAGTGTAGCTGCTGCATAAAGCAAACTGCTTCTATGTGCAATATCTACATAATAATGTGCACGGCTTAATTCGGAACGGCGAATTTGCCAATATTTCCATACCCCGGTTAACATTCCTATCCATAAAAAGACGCCACTAAAGACAATAGCCAACTGTACGGCTTTCGATAAATCCATCATTTCCTTTATTCGTTTTATTAAAATTTGATGAGTTATATAACATAAATCTTGACTTTGTAGTCACAATTTAATCAAGTGCCTTTTCAGAACTCATGTACATTAAGATAAATGATTAGCCAATTAACTTTAAATCTATGGATAAGACTTTTGAATCTTTTTGGATTACCTGTAAAGATGGTTATCAGCTTGCAGCTCAATTTTATCCTGCTCAAGAAAAGAAAACTGAATATCCTATTCTCATTTGTCCAGCAACAGGTATAACTAAAAACTTTTATCACTCTTTCGCCGCATGGTTAAGCCAACAAGGCTACGATGTATTGAGTTTTGACTTTCGTGGTATTGGCGAGTCCCTACATGGCGCTTTAAAACAAAGCATCGCAAGTATTTCCGACTGGGGAACACTTGATATTCCTGCTGCAATTGATGCTTTATTAATAAAAACGAAATCAGATCAAGTTATCCTTATTGGACATAGTGCTGGTGGACAACTACTAGGAGTTGTACCTAATTATAATAGAGTCGCAAAAGTAATAACGGTTGCTGGTTCAACTGGACATATTAAAGGCCTTAAAGGAAAAACCAAGGTTTTAGCACCAGTTATGTTTAATATTATCTTTCCTATCTCTAGTCTTGTTAAAGGTTATGGAGCAACTCAATTTATTGGTATGGGAGAAAACCTACCTAAAAAAGTTGCTCAACAATGGCGAGAGTTTTGTAGCCGTCCTGGATATGTGAAAAATGCCATAGGCAAGACGATTTTTCATGATTTTCATTCAGATATTCAATGTCCTATTACGGCTATTTGGGCCGATGATGATGAGATTGCAACTAAACGTAATGTACAAGAATTATTAAGTTTATATCCAAACGCAAATAAAAAAATGATTGAACTTAGCCCAAAAGATTTAGGCTATAAAGCAATTGGTCATATGCTGCTATTTAAAAAATCACATCAAAAACTTTGGTCTATTTTAGAACAAGAAATTAATCATTAAACCCTGCTTTTATTTTCACCTCTAAGTCAGTAATCCGGCTTAGAGGTTTTTTTGTATTAAAAACGAGCAGCTTTTTACTTAAATGCGTCGATATACATTTAAAGTTCTGCTAAGGTAATTCATCTGAAGCTGTTGTCAAAACAGGTATATTTACTTATTTAATGCAAACAGCTTCTTTTTTTCTGTTTTAGCTAAAGCCAAAGAAATTGTTCAAGGATAATTATGCTAGCACTAGAGCCTCAACATATTCATATGAATCAACATGCTGTTGATAAAACACATGCATTAAAGTGTCTAGTAGATATATTAGAAAAAGATGGGTTAGTTACGCCTGAATATATAACAGGACTCATCAATCGTGAACAACAAAGCGCGACTTACTTAGGCCAAGGCATTGCCATTCCCCACGGTACTCCTCAATCACGTGAATATATTTTAAAAACAGGTATTCGCTTAGCCCATTTCCCTGAAGGTGTGATCTGGGATGGAGAAAATAAAATTTATTTAGCTGTCGTTATTGCAGCAAAATCTGATGAACATTTGCAAGTTTTGCAAATTCTTACTCGTGCCTTAATGCATGACGTCAGCGAACAAGTAAAAAATGCTTCTAAACCTGAGCAGATTATCGAATTACTACAAGCTCAGCCATTATCTTTAGCACTTCATGAAAATCTTATTCAAACCGAAATCGATGCACAAGATATCGAAGATTTACTTTGGGCCGCCTCTCAAACACTAAAAAAACATAATTTTGTAAAATGTGGTTTTCTAAGTTCACTTGATCCAGAACAAGCCATTCAACTGCAAGATCAAATCTGGTCCATTTCTAGCAATCATTTTGTTCAGCAACCAGCTATTAGCATTACTAAACCATCACAGGCTTTAGAACTAAATGGTAAAAAGCTGAACACCCTCGTTTGTATAGCAGCCAATGACCAACTCGATAACGAAAGATTTAATCGTTTAATTGATATTTTATTTAACCCTGAGCAAGTTGCCGAGCTAGATAAAACTCAAACTCCAAATGAAATTGCAAAAATTATTGGGGCTGAAGTTGTTCCGGACTGGCCTCAACGCTCAGTTGTACTGGCAAATGCTCACGGCTTACATGCCCGACCAGCTACACACCTTGTTAATCTTACAAAAACTTTCCAAGGTGATATTCAAGTTGCTGTAGACGATGGTAGTTTTGTTTCTGCTAAAAGTTTAACTCGTCTTTTAGCCTTAGGTTGTAAACGTGGTCAAACTCTACGTTTTATCGCAGAACCAGAAACCGATGCCGTAGAAGCCTTAGATCAAGTTATTTTGGCAGTGCAGCAAGGCTTAGGTGAAGAAGTTGAAGCGCTACCTGTAACCAGTGAAACACCTAACCAGCTTCCTGCTCAAACTGCAATATCAAATGCTACGACATTGGGCAACAATACGGGAATTGCAGCATCAAGTGGCTTAGCTTTTGGACCAGTACATGTGATTAAACCAAAGGTTTATCAATATGAACGTATGGGTTTAAGTGTAAAAGCTGAGAAAGAAAATTTAGATATTGCATTACATGCTGTAAAAAATAATATTCACCAAGTTATTGCCAAAGCTGATGCTTCTGAAATTAAACAAATCTTTCAAGCTCATTTAGAAATGCTTGATGATCCTGATTTGATTAATGGTGTATATCAAAAAATTAACCAAAATTTATCAGCGCCTGCTGCTTGGCATGAGCATATTGAAGCTGCAGCTAAAGCACAGGAAGCTCTACCGGACCGTTTACTTGCTGAACGTGCAACAGACTTACGTGACATTGGTGACCGAGTCTTAACACAGTTATGTGGTGAAGTGGTTATTGAAGAGCCTAAAGAGCCATATATTCTAATCATGCACGATGTTGGACCAAGTGATGTCGCTCGTCTCAACAAAGATCGAGTCGCAGGTATTCTCACTGCTATAGGTGGTGCAAGTGCACATAGTGCAATTGTGGCACGTGCTTTAGGTATTCCAGCTATTGTTGGTGCTGGTGAACAAGTCCTAGAAATTGATCCAAAAAGTACTTTACTTATTAATGGTGACACAGGTACTTTCGTTTTAAATCCAGATGCAGCTCAAATCGAACAAGCTAAGCAAGAGCGTGAACAACAGCGTCAAATCCGTGAAGAAGCCGAACGTCATAGCCAAGAGCCGGCTATTACTTTAGATCAACATCAAATCGAAATTGCAGCCAATTTAGGTAAAGTTCAAGCAACCGCACAAGCTGTAGAATGTGGTGCAGAAGCGATTGGTCTGCTTAGAACCGAACTTGTTTTCATGTCTCATAGCAGTGCACCTAATGAAATTGTCCAAGAAGCTGACTACCGAGTGGTATTAGATGCACTTGCTGGCCGCCCACTTGTTGTACGAACATTAGACGTAGGTGGTGACAAACCCTTACCTTATCTACCAATTGCTGAGGAAGAAAATCCATTCCTAGGGTTAAGAGGAATTCGTTTAACCTTAAGACGTCCTGAGATTTTAAGGCAGCAATTAACTGCTTTATTGAAAGCATCAGATAATCGCCCACTACGAATTATGTTCCCAATGATTGGACGTGTTGAAGAATGGCGCGCTGCAAAAGCGATTCTTGATGAAGTAAGAGCTCAACATCCATGTGATAATTTACAAGTTGGCATTATGATTGAAGTTCCGTCTGCTGCTCTACTTGCGCCAATTCTTGCACAAGAAGTCGACTTTTTCAGTATCGGAACAAATGACCTAACTCAATATACTTTAGCGATTGACCGAGGCCACCCAATACTCTCAGCTGAAGCAGATGGGTTACACCCAAGTATTCTGAACTTGATTGATCAAACTGTTAAAGCTGCCCACAAACACGGCAAATGGGTAGGAATCTGTGGTGAGCTTGCAGCAGACCCGAAAGCTGTACCTATTCTCATGGGATTAGGCGTAGATGAACTGAGTATGTCTCCAAATAGCATTCCTTTAGTAAAAGCTCAAATCCGTACACTAAGCTATAGCCATGCTCAAAAGCTTGCGCAACAAGCTTTACTATGCGATAGCGCCCCTGCTGTGCGCCAGCTATCTGAACAAGACTTATAAGATTGGGAATAGTAATGGCTAAAATTTTGACAGTTACTTTAAACCCTGCAATTGATGTAACCATCCAACTGAATGAGTTACTAGTAGGAGAAGTGAACCGACAAGAGTCGGTAGAAATTCATGCTGCTGGTAAAGGCCTTAATGTGGCTCAAGTATTGAAAGACTTAGGTCACGATGTAATCGTAAGTGGTTTTTTAGGTGAGCATAATCGACAAATTTTCGATACACATTTTGCACAAGCTCAATTTCAACCCGAGTTTATTTATATTGATGGCGAAACACGTCAAAATATAAAAATTGCTGAGCATTCTGGGCGGATGACCGATTTAAACGGCAAAGGTTTCTTTGTTTCTGAAACAGACAAACAAAGCCTATTTAATAAGATTGAGGTTCTGTTACCACAAGTCGAGGTCGTTGCAATAGCTGGTAGCCTCCCGCAAGGTTTTAGTATTGATGAGTTACAACATCTTATTCAACTGATCAAAAAAAATAATAAGAAAGTTGCACTAGATACCAGTGGTAAAGCGCTGGTTGCTGCAATTGAATGTCAACCTTGGATGATCAAACCGAATACAGATGAGTTGGTTGAAAGTTATCAACGCCCTGCAACAAGCTACGCTGAACAAAGAGAACTTTTTGATAGCTTAACCAATATTGAGCATGTGGTTATCTCAATGGGTGAAGATGGCGTAAATTGGTTACACGCCACTCACCCCTTACATGCTCAAGCACCAAAAGTTATTGTAAAAAGTACAGTAGGCGCTGGTGATTCACTCTTAGCCGGCATGATCCATGGACTTGTTAACCAACTGCCTCCTGAAGAAACCTTAAAAACTGCGACTGCCATTGCAAGCCATGCTGTAACACAAATTGGTTTTCGAATCCCTACTCCTGAGATTCTAGACCAACTAAAAGCACAAACTATTATCAATTCATTGAGTGAATCTGATGCAAACTGCTAAACATTTATTATTTGTCACTAATAGTCCGCAACAGCAAGTCAATGCTTTAATCTTGGCTCGTAAACTTGCTTTAGTCGCAACTCAACACGGCTATAAACACAGTGTCATTTCACTCGATGAGTTTGAATCAAGCGATCATTTTGATCATGTCATTATTATTGGACAACAACCTAAAAATCTAAATATTTTTGGGCAAAACGCTTTAACTTTAGTTTCTATTGAAGATATTAAAGATGATGCAGACAAAGCGCTTTTAACGGCACTTGAACACTCAAAACCAGCCAATGGGTGGGATCAAAAACCTAAGCAAGCTTCAAATACAGCAACTCATTTTGTTGCGATTACTGCTTGCCCAACTGGTGTTGCCCATACATTTATGGCAGCTGAAGCTTTACAGCAAGGCGCAGAGAGACTTGGATACCAAATTGATGTAGAAACTCAGGGTTCTGTGGGTGCAAAGAATATTTTATCTGCTGAATCGATTGCAGACGCCGATATTGTTATTCTTGCCACTGACATTGAAGTCAACACAGACCGTTTTGTAGGTAAACGTGTTTATCGATGCAGTACTGGCTTTGCCTTAAAACAAACTGATAAGGCCTTTGCCGAAGCAATTGCGAATGCACAAGTTTTAGAACAAGGTAAACAACAAGCTACAACGGAAAATAAAGATAAAACTGAAAAAGTTGGTGTGTATAAACACCTATTAACTGGTGTTTCTTATATGCTGCCTATGGTTGTTGCAGGTGGTTTATTAATTGCTCTTTCTTTATGTTTTGGCCTGAATGCAGCTGAACAAGCTGGCAGCCTACCAGCCATATTAAAACAGATTGGTGCAGCAGCATTTACACTGATGGTACCCATGCTATCGGGTTATATCGCATATTCCATTGCAGACCGCCCTGGACTGGCGCCCGGTTTAATCGGGGGTTTATTAGCAGCACAACTACAAGCGGGCTTTTTAGGCGGTATTGTTTCTGGTTTCCTTGCAGGTTATATCGCGTTATTTATTGCTAAAAAAGTTAAGCTTCCAACTAGCTTAGAGTCTCTTAAACCTATTTTAATTATTCCATTATTAGGAACGTTATTTGTTGGACTCATTATGTTCTATGTGGTTGGTCAACCTGTAGCGCATATTTTTGAGTTAATGAAAGATTTCCTCAACAACATGGGCACGACAAATGCCGTATTAATGGGAATTATTCTGGCAAGTATGATGTGTATTGATTTAGGGGGACCAATCAACAAAGCAGCTTATGCTTTTACAGTTGGTTTACTTACAACCAATACCTATATGCCAATGGCTGCAACGATGGCAGGTGGAATGGTACCTGCTATAGGCATGGCAATTGCGACCTTCCTAGCTAGAAATAAATTTAGTACAGGTGAGAAAGATGCTGGTAAAGCTGCTTTCGTGCTTGGTTTATGTTTTATTTCAGAAGGTGCAATTCCATTCGCGGCAAAAGATCCAATGCGTGTTATTCCAACCTGTATTCTAGGTGGTGCAGTAACTGGTGCATTAGTTGCCTTATTTCACTGCGAACTTGTTACTCCACACGGCGGCGTATTTGTACTCCTGATTCCAAATGCAATCAATCATGCGTGGCTATACCTAGCAGCAATTGCAGCAGGAAGCATCGTAACGGGAGTAAGCTATGCCATCCTTAAAAAGAATCAAGAAGAAAAGCTAATAACAAATACATAATCTTAAAAAAAGGGAGAATGCTGATTCTCCCTTTTTTTACTAAATAATTTTATTGATTAATTTGAACTGCACGCGCCATAACTTGTTCAGGAAGATCTTGGGCTAATAACACTGCAAGAGTTGGTTTTTGGTTAGTCTCATCTTTTAAGTTTTGAGCTTCGAGAACTCTATTTACATATTTAAGTTATAATTTAAAAGAATCATTCTATTTAAGGTAAATATTTAAAAATCAATAACATAAAAACAAATATTTAATAAAATTTATAGATTATTCATCAATCATGTTAAATGTATGGTAAATTTTTAGCACTTCAAACCAAATCAAACTATTGATTAAATTAAACATTTCTTTATTAAATGGATTGATTTTTTATCGTTATGACTTTATAGACAAAAAATTTTTATAGAAATGTCACGTTCAAAACAAGTTTTTTTTTCTAGGATTCTCATGCAAACAAGTATCGTTCATTTTACGAACAAGCGAGCAGCCAAGTTCAAATAAACGGTAAGAAAAAAGTTTTATCAGAATAGGAAAATTTATAGTTTGTCCTTGTTAATTCAAACAATATAAATTTTGCTCAAGACTTAAAGTCCTGATATAACTTGCTTAGTGAAACTATATTTTTCAACTATTAAGATTAGTTTCATAAAAATGCGATCCACCAAGGTATGGGGAAAAGTCAATGACAAAGAAGTATGCGCGTTTTTTACCTACAACAGAATCTTTCACTCTTGAAGATTTTCCATATTATTGGATTACTCAGGTCCATGCTCAATATGTTCAAAATATTGATAATGCGCTTAAAAAATATGGCCTCGATAATTCTCGTAGACGTATTATGCTTGCACTCAGTAGCAAACCTCATGCTAGCGTATCTGAGCTATCTGACATGATTATTTCAAAGATGTCCACGACAACTAAAATTGTTTATCGCTTAAAAGATGAAGGTTTAGTTGAAACATATTCTTGCCAAACAGATGGTCGAATTACACGTGTATATCTTACTGAACGTGGTATTGAAATGATCAGTAAAATTAATGACCTTACGAGTGTGGTACTTGAACAATCATTTGAAGGTATTACCCCCCTACAGTTAGAAAAAATGATGGAAAGCTTAAAAATGCTTTTAAAAAATCTATCGCGTTAGTTATTTTTTCATAATTTGCAAAATTTATTAGATTTAAAGCTCTCTCATGAGGGCTTTTTTTATACATGATAATTATGATAAAGAACATGGATTTCATAAAGTAATCAATTAAACATTCTACTTGTTGACTTGTTCTTTCAACTCCAGTAGAAACTCTTTTTTATTCTCTACATTGTAATGATAGGAAAAATGGCTAAAAGAAAATATAAAAGTGATAAGTTTCAGGTACGTCGTATTAATCGCCAATGGTGGGTACTTGAAAAGGACTTGGAAACTAACTGCTATGCTAAGCATGAACAAGTAGCTACAAAAACATTAGCTAATAATTATGCTGATGATTATATAGAGCAATACTATATGAATCTCTATATTCAACAACAGTTGAAAAAACCAGAAGCCGTATAAATAAAAAAGCCATTATGGCTTTTTTTTATTTATAATTTAACAAGTTAATAACGAGTGAGATAATAAAATTTTGGCATAAAAAAAACCTACATCTTGGGGAAAATGTAGGCTATAAAATGCACAAAAAGGAATTATATATCCTTTTTGACAAAAAGAATTCTACGATATCATAAGACCTTATTTTATATTACTTTTGTAAAGTTAATAGTGCTTATTGTATTAATGCTTAATAACTTAAACTGATTCTTTATATAAATTTTTTAAAAGAAAATATTCAAAGTAATTCATTTTTTTCTTATTTAAATATTTTATTTGATATAAATTTCTCAGTTAAGCCTTCTATTACAGCTATATAAACACCTGTTTTAACAAGTTTTTTACAAAAATAAGCATAATTTTTTAAAGTTAAAACTCTATTTTTTATAATTTTCGTAAAATTAAAAGTTAATAAATAACATATGCATACATGAGTAATAACAGTTCGAGTTTAGAAAAACATTTATTCAAGTCTAAAAAAACATCAAATATTCAGTTTTTATAGCTTTTGTGGGGACGACACAACTATTACAATACAGTTTATAAATAGTTTAACTCTTCAGCAGTTTTAGGCATGTTATGACTTCAATGTCGAACACTACCCAAAAGCACTTTATTGTTGAGCAGTTTCCTCTACCGACTTGGGTCAGTGATGAAAAGGGCTTAATTTTATACTGCAATACGGAGTGTACAAAGTACTGGCGCGATACTTCTCCTCCATTGTTTCAGCAATGGTTAGATTTCGTGTACCCTGCCGATTTAGAAGAAGTTAAAAATAAATGGTTAGATGCTATAGGGCTCCAATCAAGAGTTGAGTTTAAATGCCGTCTTTTGCATAAGAGTCACCACTATCGATGGTGTAAGCTTTCTATTCAATTGTCGAAATACCATGAATCTTCTCAGGAAAACGAATGGTTTGTTAGTTTTCTAGATATTGACCAAGATATACAAGAGCAGCAAAGCTTACGAAAAGATATCGATATACAAAATCAAATGCTCGATATCAGTGTCGATTGTATTAAAGTTTTAAATACAGATGGCACTGTATCTCATATGAATAAATCAGGATGCCTTGCATTAGGTATACCTGTAGATGAAAAAAAATTTGGCATGAGATGGTTAGATCTTTTACCCTCTCATATTCGTAAACGTGGAAGAGTTGCTTTAAAAAAAGCCCTACAAGGTAAAGTAGCCCGATTCGCCGGCATGAGTTGTTTACCAAATCAAGAGCCTGAGTATTGGGATAATATGCTTACCCCAATTCAACATACAAACGGCGAAATTATTCAAATATTGTGTGTTTCGCGAAATGTCACTCAACAGTATCTTACCGAAAACCGTCTAAGGGATATTAGCGAGAGAGATGAACTCACAGGATTATTTAATAGACGCTCATTTAAGCTTCAACTAAAACGTACTCTAGCCTACTCAAGGGAAACGCAAACAAGTGTAGGGCTACTTTTAATTGATTTAGATCATTTCAAACACATTAATGACACCATAGGTCATAGTGCTGGTGATCACTTATTAAAAATACTATCCAAACGTTTTAATCAATGTGTAGACCATGAACAATGTTCTGTGGCTAGATTAGGTGGCGATGAATTTGCAGTTATTGTCAGCCATCTAAAAAATGAAAATGATGTGCGCGAGCTTGCTGAAGTATTGCTTCAGCAACTTAATCAACCTATTACGTATGCCGGTAATGTACTCAACGGCGGGATGAGCATTGGCTGTGCCATTTATCCTCAAGATGCTGTTGATCAATCAAGTTTATTAAGCTGTGCAGACATGGCACTGCATGACTTAAAAGCTCGAGGTCGTGGCGGTATACGTATGTATAACCCGAGTATGATGCAATTAACCGAGGCAATCGCGTCTCAACTTAACATTGCCCGGCAGCTTATTCGTCACCATACCATCCAACCTTATTATCAACCTAAAGTTGATTTAAAAACACATACTGTCGTGGGCTTTGAAGCATTACTCCGTTGGCATACGACCTCGGCTCAGACAGGTTTACCTTCTCAGATTGCTGAAGCTTTCAAAGATTATGATTTAGCAAGTAAAATTGGTGAAATCATGCAGCATCAAGTTTTGCATGATATGGCTAAATGGATAAAATTAGGTTTTCAGCCCCTTCCAGTATCTCTAAATGCTGCACCAGTTGAGTTTTTAAGAGATAATTATGCAGAACGGCTATTAAAAAAAATTAATCATCTAGCAATTCCTACACATTTAATTGAAGTAGAAGTTACTGAGCATATGCTTGGGGACCGTGGTTCGGAATATGTTATTCGCGCACTCAATAAACTAAAACAACATGGAGTACGCATTGCTTTAGATGATTTCGGAACAGGATTCTCTTCTCTAACGCATATAAGAGATTACCCAATTGACTGTCTAAAAGTCGACTGTAGTTTTATACAAAAGATGCAAAATGATCCATCAATTTATGCAATTGTTCAAGCCATTGGCTTACTTGCTCCAAATCTCTCACTTGGTCTAATTGCAGAAGGTATTGAAACACCAGAACAAGAAGAATTACTTCTTCAATTTGGCTATAACATTGGACAAGGCTTTTTATTCGAACAAGCTATCGATGCCAATCAGGTTGTATCTATTCTCAAACAAGGTCAGGCTTATTTAGAAAGCCATTATTCAATGAGTTAATCTCTACCTTTAAAAAGGTCGCTCACTTTGCACACTAAAAACACACAATAGAAATCATAAAATTGGCGATAATATAACCATAACGATAACAAGCTTAGGTTCTTCAACAATAAATATTGTCATAAGACAATAAGGAGCAATATATGAGTTATCACCATATTTTAGTTCCAGTCGATGGTTCTCCTACTTCACTTATTGCGGTTAACCATGCTGCAAGCCTTGCTAAAGCGTTTAACAGTAAAGTCACTTTAGTATATGCGCTTACTATTGATCCTTTTATTTCAGTTGAAATCATCGATAGTACAGAAATTGCGCAAGATTACTTTAATAAAGCGAGAGCTTCGATTCAGGGCATCTTAGATCAAGCTAAAGAACAATTTAATCAACACGGAATTTCTGTTGAAACAAAGATTGTTGAGGGTCAAACAATTCACACAGAAATTATTAAAGCAGCAACTGAACTAAAAGCTGATTTATTAGTAATTGGTTCTCATGGGCGAAAAGGTTTTAAAAAGTTTTTCTTAGGAAGTGTAACGCAAGCACTCTTAGGAGAAATCCATGTACCAGTGTTGGTCGTAACTGAATAAATACATCTAAAGTTGTGTAAAAACCCAGCGATAGCGCTGGGTTTTTTGCGTAGATTACTTTCCGTTATACGTAAATTTAATGAGAGAACCTGGATTCTCTAAATTATTTGTTACGGAACCATCATCTTTTTGCACATTACCAGCCGTATCTGTCAGTACATATAGAACATTACCCTCCGGACTTGCAATCACATCACGATAACGGTTATTGCTTTTAAACATCGGGATAGCATCATCTAAAGTCACACTATACGTCGGGTCTAGCTTAATACGGAAAATTACCCCACGTTTTAAAGATGGTACCAATAATGTATTTTCCCATCCTGAAATTGCTTTTTTGCCTCCCGTATATACATATGCCGATGCCGGCGCAACTGTTGGCCAACAAACATAAGTCATATCACCACAAGTTGGATCATTGTAGTTATAGGTATCTTGAACGGTATACAACGTTTTCAAAGGGGCTACAAAGTTTTTACCAGTCCATTCAGATTCTTTAGTCACCGGAACCCCTTCAGCTACTTTTATTCCGTTTTGTCCAAAATCCTTAACTTGTGATTTATTGGTTGCAGCCGAATAGTTAGCATAAGCATAACCACTATCATCTTTATAACCCGCTACATTTGGCCAACCATAGTTCCCACCTTTTAAAATG